>NZ_JRKB01000043.1:0-56463 GCF_000800945.1 Plesiomonas sp. ZOR0011 | reverse complement strand
CCGGCTTGCCGGCGCGCCGCGCCGGCCAATAGCGAAGAGCGCCGTTTACTCGGCATCCGTCCAGATGATTCTACTCCTATCACCCTCTTTCACCCTGAAGGCTGCCCTGAGTGCAATTTTAAAGGCTTTCGCGGCCGTACTGGCATCCATGAATTGATGGTGGTGGATGAGGCGCTGCGCATTTTGATCCATCAGCGTGCCGGTGAGCCGCAGATGGAAAGTCATCTACGCGCCCTGCGCCCCGGTATTCGAGGTAACGGCTTACAAAAAGTGCTGGCGGGTGACACCTCGCTCGATGAGGTGTTGCGCGTGACACAGGAAGGATAAGCGCGATGGCGTTATTTCGTTATCAGGCTTTAACTGCTGCGGGGCGCACTCGTAAAGGGATGACCGAGGCTGACTCTCCCCGTCATGCACGGCAACTGCTGCGTGCGCAAGATTTGCTGCCGGTGGACGTGTGGGCGGTAGACACGCCGGCTGCTGCGCCGCGCTCGACTACGGTAGGACATGCGGCGGGCAGTCCAACAACGGGGAAGCGCGCAGCTTCTGGGCGGCGCTGGTTGCAGCGGCGGGTCAGTTCGGCGGATTTGGCGCTGCTGACTCGTCAATTGGCCACCTTGGTGCAAGCGGCGATGCCGCTGGAAGAGTGCTTACAGGCGGTGAGCGAACAGTGTGAAAAGCTGCATATCAAAACACTGGTGCTCAGTTTACGTGCCCGCATCCAAGAGGGGTTTACGTTGTCAGATAGCCTGCGTGAACATCCGCAGGTGTTTGATTCCCTGTTTTGCTCGATGGTCGCGGCAGGGGAAAAATCCAGCCACTTAGAGCGCGTGTTGCTGCGTTTGGCCGATTACACCGAACAAAAACAGCGCATGAAAAGCCGTTTGCTGCAGGCAATGCTCTATCCACTGATGCTGACCTTGGTCGCCATCGGCGTGATTGGCATTTTGCTCTCGTCGGTGGTGCCTAAAGTGGTAGCGCAGTTTGAGCATTTAGGGCAGGCGCTCCCTGCTTCCACCCGCTTATTGATGAGTTTAAGCGATGGCGTACAGGTGGCCGGGTTACCGCTGTTGATCTCGCTACTGGCGCTAGCCGTGTTGATGCAGCGTTTACTGCACAAACCGGCGCTGCGTTTGCGCTGGGATCGCGTCATTTTACGTTTACCGGTGATTGGGCGCGTGAGCCGTGGCCTGAATACCGCGCGTTTTGCCCGCACCTTAAGCATTCTCACCGCAAGCCGCATTCCGGTGCTCGATGGCGTGCGTATTGCCGCCAGTGTGTGTGCCAATCGCCATATCGAACAGCAAATTCTTTCTGCTGCCGAACGGATCCGCGAAGGCAGTAGCTTGCGCGCTGCGCTCGGCGAGCTGCGCTTATTCCCGCCAATGATGCTGTACATGATCGCCTCAGGCGAGCGCTGTGGCGAGCTAGAGCCGATGTTAGCGCAAGCTGCGGATAACCAAGATCGCGAATTTGATACCCAAGTCGGGATTGCGCTGGGGGTGTTTGAGCCTTTGCTGATTGTCCTGATGGCGGGCGTGGTGCTTTTTATTGTCATCGCCATTTTGCAGCCGATGCTGCAGCTCAACAACATGGTTGGGATGTAAGTGTGGTTGGCGCGTAAGTGGCCAAAATCTAACTCACGGAGATAACGCATGTATTCAAAGTCTGTCAAACGCACGCCGCAAGCGGGTTTTACCTTGCTGGAAGTGATGGTGGTGATTGTGATTTTGGGCGTACTGGCCAGTTTGGTGGTGCCCAATTTGCTCGGTAACAAAGAGCGCGCCGATCAGCAAAAAGTGGTCAGTGATTTAACCGCGCTGGAAAACAGCTTGGATATGTACAAGCTGGATAACGGCCAATATCCGAGCACCCAGCAAGGGTTGCAAGCGCTGGTCAGCAAGCCGGATGGTGAGCCGCAGCCGCGTCGCTACCGTGAAAATGGCTATATCAAACGTCTGCCAACCGATCCGTGGGGCAACGAATATCAGTACTTAAGCCCAGGCGAGCACGGTCAGGTGGATATCTATTCACTGGGCGCTGATGGCGTCGAGGGAGGTGAAGGCAATGGCGTGGATATCGGTAATTGGAACATGCAGGAGCTGCATAAGTAAGTGGTGACGCGCGGCTTTACTCTGCTCGAGATGATGTTGGTGATTGTGCTGCTCGGCACTGTCACCAGCATGATTGTGCCTACGCTCTCAAGTGGTACCAAGCCCGTCGCGCATGGTGCAGCGTCCGCCTTTTGGTCGCAGTGGACGCGCTTGCGTGATGAAGCCTTGGTCAGTGGCGAGATGGTGGGCGTGCGTGTGGAGCCTGATGGTTATCAGCTGATGGTGCGCCGGCAAGGTCAGTGGCAGCCGGTGTCGCGTGCTCGCCAGAGTGCGCAGGTCACCTTGCCGCCACAGGTGCGCAGTCAATTAGAGCTGGCAGCGCTGCCTTCTGTCCGCGCCGGTGATTTGGATTTGCAGCAGCAACGTTTGAGCCTGCATGACATTGAGCTGGAGATGCAAAGCCACAGCGCTGAGCGCCCCCCGCAGCTGGTGTTTGCCGAGCACCAACTGGAGCGGCCATTTAGTTTGCGTTTTGTGCAAAGCTATCCGTCAGCCTGTTGGCAAGTCAGTGTCAGTGCTGGGCAGTCGCCGCAGCTGACCGAATGTACGGCGGGGGGATAAGGCATGGCGAATATGCGTCAGGTTAATCCGACTCCTTTTAATCCGACTCCGTTACGTCACCGCATCTATGGTCGAAGCATTCATCTGCAAGGTCCGCAGACCGGATTTACCCTGCTCGAAGTGATGATCGCCTTGGCCATTTTTGCCATGGCGTCGCTGACGGTGATGCAGGTGTCGGGCACTACGCTTTCGCACCAAGCGCGCTTAAAAGAGCGCATGCTGGGTGACTGGCTGGCCGACAATCAAAGTGCATTGCTCTATTTGCAAGCTGGAAGTCGCGAGAGTGTGTTGGCCTATCAAACCCAGCAAGGGGAAACCGTGGTGGACGGCCAGCCTTGGTATTGGCGCACCCGCGCGGTAGAGGGTGATAATCGCACGCTGCAAGCGATGGATATTGAGATCAGCCGCAAAGCCGATTTTAGTGCGTTGCTGGTCACGCGCCGTATTTGGTTGCCAGCACCGCTGACGGAGCTGCGTTAATGAGGGCGACTCGGGTGACAGTCTCTTCTCATCGCAGGACGGGTATGTCTACGCGAACTCCCGCCGTAGGCTTTACGCTGCTGGAGATGCTGGTGGCGATTGCGGTTTTTGCCATGCTGAGCGTGATGAGTCAGCAGGTGGTGAGCGGTGTGATGCAAGCCGATAGCATTAGCGAGCAGCAGCACAGCGAGTTGCAGGCATTGCAGCAGATGATGCAGTACCTGACTCACGATTTAACGCAGATGATCCCCAAAACGGTGCGCAGTGGCCCTGCTGGGCGTGAAGCGGCGTTGCTGGTGGGCAATGGCGTGCTGGGCTCGCAAGGTGTCGGGCTGCGTTTTACCCGAGGTGGGGTGGTCAATCCGCACATGATGCAGGCGCGCAGCCACTTTACCCAAGTTGGCTACCGAATCGCTGAGGGTAAGTTAGAGCGTTGGCTGTGGCCGCAAACCGATCTGGATAGCCGCGTGACGCCGCAAGTGCAGGTGTTAGCGCCGGTGAATGCCCTGCGCGTACAGTTTTATGATAATGGCCGTTGGAGTGGACAGTGGAGCAGTCCGCAAGCGATTCCACAGGCCATCCGCATTACTTTCGATTTCCCGCAATTAGGCACCATTGAGCGCGTGTGGTTACTGCGCGGCGCGCTATTGCCCTCTGGCCGTGGAGGGCGGGCATGAAGCGAAAACCGGCTAATACGTCGCGTCGACTGGCTCAACAGCTTAAGACGCCTAAGCGTGGTATGGCAATGATTATAGTGATGGTGCTGCTCGCCGTCATGACGCTGCTGGCCGCTAACATGAGTGGGCGGATACAGCAGCAAATCGGACTCGCGTTGCATCAGCAAGAATATCAAGCATTGCCGTGGCTGACGACGGCGGCCGAAAGTCAGGCCTTGCGCCTGTTACGCGATAGCGTGGGGCTTGAGCCGACAGTGAATTTGTCACAAGCCTGGGCGCAAGAGGATTTGCACTTTGCGCTGCCACAAGGGCGGGTGAGCCTTGCGCTGTCTGACTTACAGGCCTGCTTTAACCTTAATGCGCTGCATGAAGCGCAAACCTCAGTGACAGGTCAAACGTCAGGCTCGTCACCCAATACCGGTGAGGGCGGCGGGGAAAATACCGATCCCGAAAACGGCGAGCCGGGAAATTCAGTACCTGAAAATCCAGCGCCCGCAAATCCAACGCCAGAGAGCGCCGCACAAAACGGCACGCCGTTGGTTGTCCGTCAATTATTGGCACTGCTTAAAAGTCAGGATGTGCCGGAGTACCGCGCCGAGCTGTTGGCAGACAATTTATGGGAATTTATTGATGCTGATTCCGTGGTGCAAACCGCGCAAGGGCGAGAAGACGGTGAATATCTAGCGCGTGATCTGCCTTTTTATCCGCCCAACAGCTTACTGACCGATGTAAGCGAAATTCGTCCGGTATTAGGGATGGATGCTGATCTGTATCAACGCGTCGCGCCAGTGCTGTGCACTATCCCCGAGAAAAATTTACGTATTAACGTCAACACGTTAGGTGAGGATAACGCGCCGCTGCTTGAAGCGGTGTTTACCCCTTATTTAAGCCGTATGCAGGCGGAACAAATCTTGCGGGAGCGCCCGCAGCAAGGTTGGGAAAGCGTTGCGGCCTTTTTACAAATACCGGCGCTGGCCGATGTGGATAGCGCCGTTAAGCAGCGGCTAAAAACGTTGCTGACGGTGAGCAGTGATTATTTTCGCCTGTCAGTGCGTATTGAGATGAACGGTGTGCGCCGTGACAGTGAAGCGGTGATTGGCCGTTCGGCCTCGGATCGACAAGGGTTTTATGTGCTGTGGCATCAGCAAGGAGATTTGGAGTGAGTGAGTTACTGAGTCTGTTGTTGCCGGTCAGCGCCGAGCAGCCGATCCGCTGGCAGTGCGTTGCTTTAGAGCCGCCTTCTGGCGCGTTAGCGCAAACCCCCAGTCAGCAAGGTCAGTTTGGCCATGCTGAACTCGAGAGTGTAGCTGCGTTAGTCACGCCAAACACCACTGTTCAGCTGTTGATCCCCGGCGAGTGGGTCAGTATCTGGTCGGTGGCATTGCCAAAAGGCGCGAAGCGCCAAGCCGATAAAGTGCTACCCGCCTTGCTGGAAGAAGAGCTGACACAAGATATCGAGCTTTTGCATTGTAGTTTGCTACAGCTGCAAGGCGATAAGGCCAGCGTGGCAGTGATTGAACATCGGCGCATGCAGCAGATTGTCTATTGGTTGGAGCAAGCAAACATCACCTCGGCACGCGTGTTACCCGATTGGGCTGCATTGCCGGAAAATAGCTTGCTGATCGCCGCCGATCGCGTGCTGTGTCATCAGCAGGGCTGGCACGGTTTTAGTACCGATATGGCGCTGGCGAGCGTATTGCTGCAGGCGGATAGCAACCATGATGAGATGGCGCGTGGTGAGTCACGTGCGCCAGAGTGGCAAGTCTTTAGCGGGCAGCCGTTAACTGACTATCCGGCTTTATTAACGGCGTTAACCGGTGATGAGTTAGCGCGTGATGCACATACGCTGACGGTTAAAGATATCAATACATTAGTGCTCACCACATCCAGTGCGGCTATCGCCAGTAACGCGACGTTGCTCACTGGCCGCTGGCGTTTACGTACGGATGTGCGGCGTCAGTGGCGGCGCTGGCGGCCGTTGGCGTTTACGGCGGCGCTGCTGTTGTCACTGTTGACCGTTGAGCGAGCGGTGGCGCTATGGAGTGTGGCGCAGCAAAGCGCGCAGGCGCGGCAGGCAGCAGAGCAGCAGTTCCGCCAGTTATTCCCTGAGCAAAAACGGATCGTCAATTTACGCGCTCAACTCAATGCCGCACTGCGCGAAACGCAATCAGCGAGCAGTACGCAGGAGTTATTGGTGTTGCTACCGACCATTGCGCAGGCATTAGACAGCGCCGCGCTCGCTACGCCAGTGAGTGTACTTAACTTGCGCTTTGATCAGCCGCGCCAAGAGGTGCGTTTAAAGTTGCGAGCAGGGAGTTTTTCCGATTTTGATACGCTGCGCCGTCAGCTGGCCACGCACTTCTCGGTGGAGTTAAGCCCGCTGGCGCAAGAGAGCAGCGTTAACCGCAGCAGTGGCGTAAGTGGTGGCGTAAGTGGCGAATTTATTTTACGCGGAGGAAAAGCCTAATGCGCGGTTATCTATCTCGCCTATCAGAGCGGCTGGCGGCACAGGGTTCAAGCTTTGATTCACTGCGTCATGCTTATACTCGAGTGGGCAGCATAGCAGTGCTGCGGATGGCCCCTTATTGGCATGCGCGCTCAGCGCGTGAAAAACGCCTCGTGATCCTGGCCAGTGCTGCATTGCTGGTGGGTGGATATTACTGGGGCATTTGGCAACCGTTGCAGCAAGCGTTAGAGCACGAGCGCAGTCAATTGCAGCAGCAGCAAACTTTATTAACGCGCATGCAAATGGCGCAGCCGCAGATACTGGCACACCGTAACGCACAACCTAAGGCGGGGCCCGCTCGCCCACAAGGCTCACTTGCGCAGGTGATCAGCGAAAGTGCGCAGCAGCACCAGATAGTGGTAACGCGGATTGTGAATAAAGACGATAGCATTCAACTGAGCATCAACCCGCTCAGTTTTAACAGTTTGCTGGCATGGCTTAATACGCTACATGATGAGTTTGGCATTCAAGTGCGTTTCTTGGATGTCAGTGCCGAAATGATGCCGGGGCAGGTGCGCGTATTGAATTTGGAGTTGGCATAATTTTAATCGACACTCAGACATCTAACTCAACAGTACCTAATTAGAGGTATGAAAAATCAAATTCGGTGAGAAATAAACCGTGATTTGTGCGATTAATTTCAGAGAGGCTAATCTGAATGCGTTCTATTTAGAGTTTTTAATCTATTTTGATTAGTGGATATTACGAATTAATGAAAACGTCATCTAAGCTTTATTGACAGTCCATTTACCCCTGTGCTCAAATGCCAATAAAATGAGAAGTCTATTTGCATGCTTAATGTATGCTCTATTTTCTGACTGCTTTCTGAATTTGTGGGTCAATATATTGTCGTTATTTGCGTTTTGGTTTGACGGTTTATTGTCGAATTTTTCTGTTTACTTAATAAAATAATTAAATTGATTATTAAAGCGACCAGTTAGTGCACCAATTTGTCTGATGTATATCAAGCGCAGACGATTGATTTAAACCTCAATATAAAATTAAGTTTATCCGCTTTGCATATTGCATGGCGGAGGATGAGTAACAACGCTGATTTATTATTGATATGCATCAATGCTGATATCCGTATCGTGGCTCGGATACAAATAATCGCGGATATAAATAAAACAAATTTTAATAAATCCCTCTTAGGGAGTGCATCAACGTTTTTGACCGCAGCGGTATCACGCCGAGGTGGTCTTTTTTGGCGCAGTATCGCTTCTGCGCTGTTTTTTATCTCTAAACTGGAACTATGATGAAACTGACTAAAATTGCATTGCTAACAATCGCCGCGTTTAGCTCGACGGCTTGGGCCCACGGTTATGTGGAAGCGCCGCAATCACGTGGCTACGCCTGTAAAACCGGCTTAAACAGTGACTGTGGCGCAGTGCAGTGGGAGCCACAAAGTATTGAAGGGCCTGATGGGTTTCCGTTAGCGGGCCCTGCGGACGGCAAGCTGGCGAGCGCGGGCTTGGTGCAATTTAGTGAACTGGATGCGCAAACCAGCACCCGTTGGAGTAAAACGCCGATTAAAAGCGGTAAACAGACCATTCGCTGGAATTTTACCGCCAACCACGTGACGCGCGAGTGGCGTTATTACATCACCAAACCGAACTGGGATCAGAATGCGCCATTGACCCGCGATGCATTTGAATTAACACCGTTTGCGGTTCATAGCGGTGATATGCAGCAGCCGCCGAAGCAATTTAGCCATGACATCGTGATCCCTGAGCGTAGCGGTTACCACGTCATTCTGGCGGTGTGGGAAGTGGGTGATACCGTCAACAGTTTCTATAACATGATTGACGTGATGTTTGACGACGATAACAGCGAAATCCCTGATTTTGGCTGGGCAAACGTGGGTACCATCTATCCAAGCGTCAATCTGAGCGTCGGCGATAAAGTCAAAACGCGTGTGTTTGATGCCCAAGGTGAGCGTCATGCGTTGTCCACCACGCTGACCATCGCCTCAAATGAGCAAGGCGAGAAAAATCAGTGGGCTTACGCACTGTCGAAAGCGATTAATAGCAGCCAGACTCTGTATCAGGCTGGCCAGAAAGATGCGCAGGGCAATATCAATCCGGCTTATGGCCAAAATACCGTCTATGCCAAGAAAGACAGTGGATTGGAGCGAGTTGAGATTGAAATCATTAAGGATGAAAGTGCGTTGCCACTGGATCTTGAGCTGAGCGGCCTGCAAGAGAGCTATACCTTAAGCGAAGGTAAGGCCAGCATTAGCTTTGACGTGCGTGCGGTTGGCGATTTAGCGATTCAGGCGACTATCTATAATCATGGCGGCGTGGCACAGGCGTTCACTGCGTTTGATCTGCAAGACAGCACGCGTAATGTCACGCTGGCGGTGCAAGATGCGCAGGCCGGTCATCATCGCTTGGTGGTTAAAGCCAGCAATAAAGAACAAAAAGTGCTGCAAAAAAGCGCTGATTTTATGCTGAAGGCGGAGGAAACTGGCGAACCATCCGGTGAGTATGAGTTTACGTTCCCGCAGTCCATCAAATCCTATGTTGCCGGCACCACGGTACTGCAGCCGAAAAACGGCAAAGTCTATGAGTGTAAGCCATTCCCATACAGTGGCTATTGCACGCAGTGGAGTGAAACTGCAACCCATTATGAGCCGGGTGTCGGTTCACACTGGCAAGATGCGTGGATTGAGAAAAAATAACGCGACTGGCGAATTAGACTCAATTATCACTACATAAAGTGAGTAATACCTAAAAAAGCCCTGTCTTAACAGGGCTTTTTAAACGGCGTTATTTATTACTTTTTTATGCCATTAAATGCGTATTGGGTTATTCGGTGTTATATAAAATGCGTTAATTAAAAAGATAGCCAGTAAGTTGCATATAGGCTTTATTTAATCCCATAAATTATATGATATTAAAATTTGTTTGTATGGATAAAGCGAGCGGTTGTTTTGTTTATTAATGCTAAATAGATATAACTCATTGACACTTACTTTAAGTACGTGCTGAAATCAAAGAGTCTGTGGGTAATATATTTGTACGGCTATTCAGAAGCGTGCTCGTCAAATTAATGTCGTCATAATATTGTCGCTTTAAAAGTCATGGCGGCAGAAATAAGTGTGTTTTATCCATTTAAAATAGATGCGTCGCACATAATAAGAATGAAAAAACAGCTCTTTTCTTTTAAATCTGCCACCACAACAACAATGAATAAAAAATAGCCGCGCTGGGTGTAAGCGAGCGCGGCGGAAATAAGTTTTCGCGCGTAGGTCAATCGCCCAATCGGTGATGACTATCCGTGTTGTTCCATATTGTATATACCCAAACAACGTGAAGTTGCAGGTAGGCGGCACGTGAGTGAATCTCCATGAGCATAGGCAAACTATGTGATTGGGCTGAACGAACGTAGCCAACACCGCTGCAGCTTCAAGTAGGAAGGGGATAGAACGAATTGCACAGAATTTTGCACCAATTACAGCGCACGTGTACCGCACACCGTTTTAGGGGCGTTGCACTGCGTATGTATGAGTTTTGAGTATTTGCTGGTAAGGCGTTGTTAACGCGTAAATGGGAGAAATAATGAACAAGCTGAAACTATCTTTGCTGGGCTGCCTGATTGGCGTGAGTAGCCCAATGCTGCATGCGGCCAATGCCGGTCAGACAATGGTTAATCCATCATCCGGTGTGGTGGTGGGTTACTGGCATAACTGGTGCGATGGTGCCGGTTACAAAGGCGGTATTGCGCCATGTGTGAAGCTTGATCAAGTCAACCCACAGTACAACGTGGTTGATGTCTCCTTTATGAAAGTGTACGGCAGCGATCCGATCCCGACGTTTAAGCTGGATCCAGCTGTTGGCATGAGTGAAAGCGAGTTCATCGCACAGATTGCTCAACTGAACCGCCAAGGTCGCTCGGTACTGCTGGCGTTGGGCGGCGCTGATGCACACATCGAACTGCGTAAAGGCCAAGAGCAGGCGTTTGCAGATGAGATTATCCGTCAGGTGGAAACTTACGGCTTTGATGGTTTGGATATCGACTTGGAACAAGCGGCGATCACCGCTGCCGACAACCAGACCGTGATCCCAGCAGCGCTGCGTATCGTCAAAGACCACTACCGCGCTCAAGGTAAAAACTTCCTGATCACCATGGCGCCAGAGTTCCCGTATCTGACCACCAACGGTGCGTACATTCCGTACATCCGTAATCTGGAAGGCTACTACGATTGGATCAACCCGCAGTTCTACAACCAAGGCGGCGATGGGATCTACATCGATGGTATCGGCTGGATTGCCCAGAACAATGACGCGCTGAAAGAAGAGTTCATCTACTACATCGCGGACTCTCTGAGCAACGGCTCGCGCGGTTTTTACAAAATTCCACACGACAAACTGGTGTTCGGTATTCCAACCAACATTGATGCCGCGGCAACCGGCTACGTTCAAGAGCCACAAAAGCTGTACAACGCCTTCAATCGTCTGAAGAGCCAAGGTCAGCCTCTGCGTGGGGTGATGACTTGGTCTATCAACTGGGATATGGGGCGCAACGCTGCCGGTCAGACGTATAACGAGTCGTTCATTAAGAACTACGGCCCGTTCATTCATGGTCAGGACATCACTCCGCCACCGGTAGAAAACGGCAAGCCAATCTTCTCCGGCATCAGCGACACCCGCATCAAGCAAGGTGCGCAGTTTGATCCACTGAGCGGCGTTAGCGCCAGCGATCGTGAAGACGGCGATCTGACCGCGCAGATCCGCGTAGAAGGATCAGTGGATACTCAGCGCATCGGCCTGTACCCGCTGATCTACAAAGTGAGCGACAGCGACAACAACCAGACCGAGCAAGTGCGCACGGTTGAAGTTTACAACATGAAGCCAACCTTCAGCGGTATTGCCGACACCACCTTGATCCTCGGCACCGCCTTTGATCCATTGGCAGGCGTGAGCGCGCAGGATGAAGAAGATGGCGATCTGACCTCTCACATCAAACTGAGCGGCAGTGTAGATAACAACACCGTTGGCCGTTACACCCTGACCTACCAAGTGAGCGACAGTGCCGGTCAGACCGTGACGCAAGCGCGTAACGTGACCGTGAAAGAAAGCGGTGGCGTGTGCACTAACGGTTGGAGCGCCACAGCGACTTATGTGGGTGGCGATCTGGTAAGCCACAACGGCAAGAGCTGGCGCGCCGAGTGGTGGACGCAGGGTGACGAGCCGGGCACGACCGGAGAGTGGGGCGTTTGGCGTCTGCAAGGTGACAGCGATTGTGACGGCGGCGTAACTCCGCCTCCGGTAACTGGCAGCAGCGATTTCACCATCAGCAACTTTGACTCCCGTTACACCTTGGTCAACGGTCAAGTCAGCATTCGCTTTAATCTGGCCACCAAAAACCCGGTCCAGATTGCCGCCAGCCTGCAGCAAAACGGCCAATCATTTGGCGCGGTGAATGCGCTGGTTAACGGTAACAGCGCACTGGCCTTGGCGGTGAGCAATGCCACGGCGGGCAGCTATGAGCTGGTAATTGAGGGGCAAGCCGAAGGTCAACAGCCGGTGGTACAGCGTCATGCCGTGACCCTGAGCGAAGACAACCAAGGCGGTGGCGGCGAGGGCGATTACCCAGCCTATGTGGCCGGTAATGCCTACCAAGCGGGCGATCGCGTGAGCAATGGCGGTGCAAACTATGAGTGCAAACCATGGCCGTACAGCGGCTGGTGTGGCAGCTCCCCGGCGCACTATGCACCAGGCAGTGGCAGCGCTTGGGGTGATGCGTGGGATCGCCTGTAATCCATCGCGTTATCTAATCTGATTATCTCATCGCGATATTCATCGACATATCGGGGCAGCTCGGCTGCCCCTTTTTATACGCGCAGTATGAGTATCTGATGAGATTGAAAGCGAACAGCTCTTATTAACATGTTGATTTTTATTAATTAACAAGCATAAGGGCGCAGTTGTTTGATGGCTGTTCATTTAATAAACAGTTGTTTAATAAAAGGTAGGTAATATGGAAATGAGCTATCTCTCATGCTTGATTGCAGTCTCACTGGTCACCGCTGCTTTACCTGTATCCGCTAATGACACCTCTCCGTTATATTTCAACAGTATCCAGTCGAAAAATGATTTGGTGGGAAAGCTAGAAGCCAAAGTTCAGTTTGCTCAAAGCCAAATCTTGCCGTCTAAGGCCCTCGAAGGCGATCGCCAGCCTATCCTCACCAGTTTGCGCAAAAGTCTGATTTTGGTGCAGCCATTGCAACCGGACGCGGTCACGCCGATGTTTGTTGATGCTCGTGATAGCAGTGGCGCGCTTTTGGGCACCGTGACCTTAGCGCCGCCATCGGCATTGCCAGAAACGGTCTACCATCTACCGGGTGTTCCTGCTGGTGGCGTTAACTTTACCCCTGAAAGTGGTGAAACGCGGGTCATTAACAGCAGCGCTGAATTGGCCAAATTGGATGACAAGAATGGCGCTTTTCTGAAAGAGCGTCTGGCCACGAGTGCATTGGTTGAGATCCAAACCGCTGATGGCCGTTGGGTGCGTGATATCTATCTGCCACAAGGCGCTGAGCTGGAAGGCAAGATGGTGCGGATGCGTTCACGCGCCGGTTATAACTCAAACCTTTATTATGGTGAGCGCAAAGTCACCGTATCGAATGGCCAAACCATCGCGTTTAAATATGCCAACGGCCAGTGGTTTCGCGAAGGCGAGTTGGAAAACAACCGTCTGAGTTATGCCCCGGATACGTGGAGTGGCGAGTTACCGGCCGAGTGGATTGTGCCAGGGCTCGCGCTTTCCGTGCGCCAAGGCAATTTAACCGGTGAATTGACGGATATCCCAGTCGGTGCACCGGGCGAATTGCTGCTGCACACCATTGATATTGGGATGTTGGTAGAGCCGCGCGATCGCTTTTCGTTTGCCAAGGATTTTGACGCGCAGCGCGAATACTTCCAGACCCTTCCGGCGCGTCGCATGGTGGTTAACCAGTATGCACCGTTGCACTTACCGGAAGTGATGTTGCCTAACGGCACTTTGCTGACGGACTTTGACCCGAGTGATGGCGGCTGGCATGGCGGCACTATGCGCCAGCGGATCGGTAAAGAGCTGATCTCGCACGGCATTGATAACGCTAACTACGGTATTAACAGCTCGGCGGGCGAAGGCGAGGGTAGCCATCCGTTTGTGGTCGCTCAGCTGGCGGCACATAACAGCCGTGGCAAATATGCGAATGGCGTACAGGTGCACGGTGGTTCGGGTGGCGGCGGTATTGTCACGCTGGATAATTCACTGGGTAACGAATTTAGCCACGAAGTGGGTCATAACTTTGGCTTGGGCCACTATGTGGATGGTTTTCGTGGCTCGGTGCATCGCAGCGCCGATCAAATCAACTCGACCTGGGGTTGGGATAGCGACAAGCTGCGCTTTATTCCAAACTTTTTCCCGCGTCAAAATCAGGCCGAAACCTGTCTCGACGGTCAGTGTCAGTTGCCGTTTGACGGGCGTCAGTTTGGTAAGGATGCGATGGCCGGCGGCGAGCCATTCTCTGCAGCCAACCGCTTTACCTTATATACCCCGAACTCGGCGGCGCTGATCCAGCGTTTCTTTGCTAGCAAAGCGGTGTTTGATAGCCAATCACCGACCGGATTTAGCAAATGGAATGCCGATACCGCGCGCATGGATCCATACCAACATACCGTAGAAGGGCTCGAAACGGTCAATGCTCCGGTCGATAACCTGAGCGCCGAGAATCTGGCTCAGCTGCTTTCGGAGTATGAGCTGGTCAAAATTGGCATGTGGAACGGACACTGGGCGCGTAACATTTATATGCCGGCGGCATCAAGTGAAAACCGGGGTCGCAGCATCAGTATTGACCATCGCGCAGGCTATAACAGTCATCTGTTTATCAATGGCAGCGAAATTCTGGTCAGCAACGGCTACAAGAAAACTTTCACCTCTGATGGCCAGCGCTGGCAAGAGCGGGCGGAGGTGAATACACGCGTTGCCCGTCAACCACAGCGTTTCGAAATTCCGGTGACCACCTTGGTCGGCTACTACGATCCGCAAGCGCGTCTGCAAAGCTACATCTATCCGGCACTGCATGCAGCGTATGGATTTACCTACCCCGATGACAGCGCCACAGTGTCCAGCAATGACTGTCAGTTGCAGGTCGAAACCCGTGACAGCGTGCTGCGCTTTAAGCTGCTGAATCACCGCGCATCGAGCGCCGTGATGAACAAATTCCACATTAACGTGCCTAGCGACAGTCAACCGAGCAAAGCGCGAGTGGTGTGTAACAACCGCACCTTGAGCGAAGCCGCGCTGTCTGTTGCGCCGACCGATCTGGTGTACACCATCAATGGTAAGTTGCCGGAAACCGACGGTGGCGGTGAGTGCAGTAATGCCTGGCGCGCAGAGGCAACCTACGTGGGCGGCGATCTGGCCAGCCATAACGGTAAGAGCTGGCGTGCCGAATGGTGGACGCAAGGCGAAGAGCCGGGTACCACCGGCGAATGGGGTGTCTGGCGTCTGCAAGGTGACAGTGATTGCAGCGGCGGCGTCACGCCACCTCCGGTGACCGGCAGCAGTGATTTTACCCTCAGTAATTTCGATTCCCGCTATACCTTAGTCAACGGTCAGGTCAGCATCCGTTTGAATCTGACCACCCAAAATCCGGTGCAGATTGCCGCGAGCTTGCAGCAAAACGGCCAGCGCTTTGGGGAAGTCAGTGCTCAGGTGAACGGCAACAGCGCACTGACGCTGGCGGTCAGCAATGCCAGCGCCGGTAGCTATGAACTGGTGATTGAAGGCAAGGCCGAAGGCCAGCAGCCAGTGGTGCAACGTCATACCGTGACACTGAGTGAAGACAATCAAGGCGGTGGGAGCGAAGGCGACTATCCGGCCTATGTGGCCGGCAATAGCTACCAAGCCGGCGATCGCGTCAGCAACAGCGGCGCGAACTACGAGTGTAAGCCGTGGCCGTATAGCGGCTGGTGTGGTCTGTCTCCCGCCCATTATGCGCCGGGTACCGGTAGCGCGTGGTCTGATGCATGGCAGCGCCTGTGATCCGGCAATCTAGATCTGCAATCTAGCTCTGCAACCTAGCTCAGCAACCTAGCTCAGCAACCTAGCTCAGTAACCAATAGGGGACGGCCAGCCCGCCCCTTCATTTTCACTATGGATATTCCCTTTCCGTTTTAGCTTTTAAGGCACTGACTTTTCGACGGTTGCCTATTCACGCCACTGACAAAAGGAGCGTTACATGATGAGGATCTCCACCCTTGCCGCCATGATTGGGGTAAGTCTGTCGCATTCAGTGTGGGCGACCACCAGCGAACAAGATTATTTTCGCCAGACCTATCAAACACATCACCAACTGATGACCGACCGTTTGGCGGCGCTGCGCGCTGAAGCGGAAAACGGCGATAACGTGAGCATTAAAGACGGCCAACGTTACCTGAACGTCAACGGCACCGAGTATCGTCTCACTGCCGATAACCGGATCCTGTTTGATTTCCCAAAGCCGACCTTTACCGATGAAACCTCCATCCGTAATGTCTTTAATTTCTTTAATCAAGACTGGGAGCTCACTTGGTATGACAGTGGGGTGGTCGCCGTTAACAAGCTGTTTGGAAATTATGATTACGGCAACGGCTGTTTGATGGAGTATTACCCGCGCGGCACCATCCAAAATGGTGAGCAAACCCATGTGGTACTGGAAACCGCCTCGTGCCGCGTCAACTCGTTTGATACGACGGTGAAAAATTTGGATATCGGCGAACAGATCCCAGCCGAACAGCTGGGGCTGGATGCCAGCTTGATCACCGCCGTGGAGCGCTATCAAGATCGTTTATATGTCAGCCAGAATAGCAATCCGGGCAGCGTGCAGATTATCGATCTGGCCTCTCGCCAAGTGATCGGCCAGATCACCGGAGCAGGCAGCGAATACAACCAAGTCAGTGAGCTGTATATTCGCAATAACCTGTTGTACGTGGTATCGCGTTACTCGCATCGGGTCGACATCTTCGATCTGGATAATAACCATCAGCATGTCACCACACTCGGTACCGGCCGCGATTCGGGGATCAACAGTTTGCACCGCACCCAAGCGGTGGTGGCGAATGACCAGTATGTGCTGGTGGCCGATGCGTTGAGCCAAATTAAGGTTTATCGCCAGCAAGATGTACTGCCGGAAAATAACTTAAAAACCCCGATTGCTGGCTTGTTGGAGTTTGAAGGCAAATACAGCCACCGTCTGGTGCAAATGCATCTGCTGCAAGACTATTTGATTGCCCATACCACTGGCAAAAATTACTACATTTATGACCTGCGCAAGCTTGAGCAAGCTATGCGTGATGGCGTGCCGTTAGCACCAGAGCAGGTGATCGCCGATAGCTCACTGCAAAAAATCGATACCGATGGCGAGCAGTTGGTCGTCAATTTTAAAGATCGGATCGCGTGGTATTCGATGCGTGATTTTATTGACGGCGGCTTCCGCTTTACCAATGAAACCTTTGCGGTAAAGCGTATTAATGATGCGCCGGTAACGTCGCTCAATGATCTACATCTTGCGGGGAACACGTTGATTTCAGCCAACAGCCAGGGCTTGGGCATCAACGAGCTACTGACCAAAGAGATCGCGTTTGTGGCGGGCAGCAGCTTGTCTGTGCCGCAGTTTAAATTTGATCAGTTGCAGCCAAGCTCAGTGGGGTACATCTTTGATAAAGATGAGCCGTATGAAGTGTTGGTCAATAAGTCACTGCGCTCGGTCAATATCAACTCTTTGGTGAAAACGGAGCTGCTCGATAATGAGCGCGTGCGCATCACCAACTATGCGGCGCAAGAGCTGCGTGATATCAACATCGAGTCCAAACTCAGTGGCGTCAACAAGTGGTTTATCCTCGGCCAATTTGATCGCCTGCCGGCTTATGCCCAGATTGTTCTGCCGTTGAGTGCGTTTGGCGAAAGCGGCCGCTTTAACAGCGCGAACCGCGATGGGGTGTTTGATCTCAATGCCTTGTTTGATAACCGTGTAGCCTTACCGGCGCAATTTACCCACCGTTTTAGCTCTGACAGCGATCCGTTTGCACAAAAACTCTCACGTTTGAAACCAACGTGGAATGTCGGATTTGCCAGCACGAATCCGAATGACACCAAGTGGCGTGCCATGAATGCGCTGTATGCCAAAGAGTGGCTGATTATTGCCACGAACTTGGCGTACATGGTATCGGCCGAAGAGTTCAAGCATGTCTGGTTCAATTTCAAAAACATTATGGGCTATGACATGTTTGGCAACGGCGGCAACAGTTACGTCGCCAACGGGATCTTTACTGCCGAGGATTATGCCCATTATTACCAGAGCTTGATGAAACGCTCGCACCTTAATTTGGGCATCACTGCAATGGGCGGCGGTCTGGGTAGTGCGGGGATCACCGGCGTCGATACCTTTAACTTCGTCAGCCACTATTACGGTGGTTGGGGCGTTATTGCACATGAATTTGGCCACGGTTTTGATGGCGGTCACTATGGTCACCAAAGCGCGTTTGCCAACGGGGGCTACGGTTGGCATCCGTTGATGACCGAATTGGCAAACTACCACATTCGTAAAGGCGATCTGCCGTATATGGATGACGATCTGAATGGTTTCCATAAACCAGAGAATGATGGCTATCGCTATAACTCGGTGAATCAAGGGGCGCGTAAGTACCGGGCGGATAGCCACATGTACACCATTGACCGTTATTTTATGCAGTATTCGCAAATGCCAATGGGCTGGGTGGCTAACGGCAGTGAGTTTAGTGCAGAGCAGCTGAGCGGTCTGAACAATCAAGAGCGGCTGCTGATGAGTACGCTGCCGAAAGAGAACGAAAAGCGCAACTTGTGCCGCTTTACCTTCACCGATGGTGAGCAGTATTACGGTTATGTGGAGCCGGTAGACGGCGGCTATCGCTGTGACGCCGGTGAACTGATCCGTTATCGCCAATCGGATGGCCAATTTGTTCCGCTAGTTTCCTCGGCAAACCAGTTTGATTGGCTGTCGCTGCACCAAAAAGGACAGCTTAATCAGCCGGTATTGCACCAAAATGGACAACCCCTGTGTTACATGAGCACGTCGGGTTTCTACGGTATTGGTTTTATTAATACCAAAAATCAATGTGCTCAATTACCCAATGTTTATCATGTAAATGGTAATAAGTGGCTATTTAGCAGCCGTTGGACGCAAATTAACTACGTTAGTGGCGATTTTGTACCGCCTACGGCAGGGGCGAGCAGCGAGTTCACGCTGAATAACCTCAATACTGAATACCCGTTGGTGAATGGGCAGGTCGCTATTTCATTGGCGCTCACCACCGCAAATCCGGTGGATATCTCCGCGACCTTAGCGCAAGCGGGTAATCCGCATGGTAATGCCAGCGCTCGCATTGAGGGAAATGGCACCTTGTTGTTGGCGTTAGACAACCTCAGCGCTGGGTCTTATGACCTGTTACTGGAAGGGATGGCCGAAGGCGGTAAGCAAGGTTCGCAGCAGCGTTTTAGTGTCACGCTGGTCGATACCGTTGCCGGTGGGGGCAATGAAGGCAATGGCGGTAATGAAGGGAATGAGGGCAACCAAGATAATTACCCGGCCTATACCCCAGATACCGCCTATCAGGCCGGTGATCGCGTGAGTCATGCAGGGGGTGATTACGAGTGTAAACCGTGGCCATTTAGTGGGTGGTGTGGTGGCTCTACCAGCCATTATGCTCCTGGCACCGGTAGCCATT
The DNA here is from genome assembly GCF_000800945.1 of Plesiomonas sp. ZOR0011. NCBI lineage: Bacteria > Pseudomonadati > Pseudomonadota > Gammaproteobacteria > Enterobacterales > Enterobacteriaceae > Plesiomonas > Plesiomonas sp. ZOR0011. The sequence continues at coordinate 37,391 of NZ_JRKB01000043.1, read as the reverse complement.
GGAACGATGCGTGGGTGAAAATTTAACCACAGGATAAAGTGCGGATAGCATCGAAGTAATAAGTCAAAGGGCTGCATGGCAGCCCTTTTGTTGGGCTTGAGGCTCGCCAGCGATCGTGAGAGAACGTCGTCATGTAAGGTTTGTAGGAGGGTTCATTCGCGTAATCTATCCCTAATCAAACGCTTATAATCATCCCTTCGTTGATTCTTTTTTGTTCTTCTGCCTGCGCAATAAACACAACACGCCACCGCGTTTTTAAAAATCCTGTCTATTCTTAACTGTATCTCTACCGCCATGCTGAGTGAATGGTCATTAACAGCGACTACCGGAGATACTTGATATGCCAACCAGTAAAGCCAGCACCGGATTTAACAGCTATGTTTCAACCGGCCACCTGCCAGATCAACATACCGTGACCACCTTAGTGCAAGAAGCGCATGCGCGTTTCGGTACCGATACGAATGGGAAGGTTTCGACGGTTTATCCGGCATTAGAACGCGTCGATCCGGATCTGTTTGCGATTTGCATGGTGGGAACCGACGGTTCGCTGCACGCCGCCGGCGATATTGACCATGAATTTACCATCATGAGTGTCTCGAAACCCTTTGTGTTTGCGCTGGTGTGCCAAGCCATTGGCCCGAAAGTCGCGCGTGAGCTGCTCGGCGTGAATAGCACCGGCATGGCCTTTAACTCCGTGGCGGCGATTGAAAAAACTACCGATGGTCGCACTAACCCCATGGTAAACCCCGGCGCTATCGCCACCACCAGCTTCGTGCCCGGAACCACGAGCGATGAACAATGGAAATTTATTTACGACGGACTTTGCCGTTTTGCCGGACGCAAACTAACACTTAATGAAGAAGTGTATCAGTGCGCCAGCGATACCAACTTTCGTAACCGTGGGATCGCCAACGTGCTGCAAGGCTATGGGCGGTTAGGCAGTGATCCGATGGTCGCGACTGATTTGTATACCCGTCAGTGCGCTTTAAATGTCAGTGCGCGCGACTTAGCGGTGATGGGCGCAACCTTGGCTGACGGCGGCGTCAACCCGCTGACCAAAGAGCGGGTGGTCGACAACGATGTCTGCCACTACACGTTGGCGGTTATGGTGACGGCCGGCTTGTATGAAACCTCCGGTGATTGGCTGTATGACATTGGTTTACCGGGGAAAAGCGGGATTGGCGGTGGGATCGTTACCGTCTCCCCGGGCAAAGGCGGCTTAGGGACATTTGCGCCGTTGCTAGACAGTGCGGGTAACAGTGTGAAAGGACAGCTGGCCGCGCGCTTTTTATCGCGCACCTTGGGCATGGATATGTTTGTTTCCGAACCGTATATCGATAAAACCATCGACAAAGGTTAAGTCACGCAGGCGGCGGTCTGCTGGCAGACCGCAGTGAATGTTGGCAGAACAAAAACACCTGTTAAAAGGCTAGAGATCTTATGGGTAATCAATCAGCTCACCTCACGGGTCAAGAAGTCAAAGAATCCTGGGTACCAATGATAGCCATCGCGATGGCTCAGGTGCTCATGTCCTTCAACGTTGCCTCTCTGCCCGTTGCGTTGGGCGGGATGGTCAGAAGTTTTAACGTTCCACCGACTACCATTGCCACGGCGATCGTTATGTACTCACTGTCGGTCGCGGGTTTTGTGATGTTGGGTGCCAAACTTAACCAGCGCTTTGGGCCGGTGCATGTGTTCCGGGTCAGCGTACTGGTCTTCGGTGTCGCTCAGATCATGATGACCTTCAGCCCGAATGCCACCATCATGATCAGCGCCCAAGCGTTAAGCGGCTTGACCGCAGCAGCACTGGTACCGGCGCTGGTGGCCTTGATTGCTGAAAACTACCGCGGCTCACAACAAGCCACGGCGCTGGGTGCACTGGGCTCAGCCCGTGCTGGTGCGGGGGTGAGTGCGTTCCTCATCGGTGGTGTGCTGGGTACCTACATTGGTTGGCGTCCGGCGTTCGGGATCTTGATTGGTCTGTCGGTGATTATTTTCATCCTGAGCTTTCGTCTGAAAGCCGATAAGGCGCGCCCAGATGTCAGCATTGATTTGGTCGGTGTGGTGCTGGCGGCGGCGGCGATCATTTTGATGTCGTTCGGTTTTAATAACCTCAATCGCTGGGGCTTTGGCTTAGCCACGGACAGCGCGCCGTTTACCTTGTTCGGTTTGTCTCCGGCGCCGTTCATGATTGTGGTCGGTATCGTGTTGGCGCAAGCCTTCGTGGTGTGGACGCGCCGTCGTCAAGAGCAAGGTAAGACGCCGCTGCTGGCGTTGGAAGTGATTAACTCGCCGAGTGAGCGGGCGGCGGTAATTGCCATGTTTGCGGTGGTGGCACTGGAGGCGATGCTGAACTTCTCGGTGCCGCTGTATATCCAGATTGTACAGGGCAGTACCCCAATGGCGACCGCCATTGCCATGATGCCGTTTAACCTGTCAGTGTTCTTCTCCGCCATGTTGATTGTGCGCTTTTACGGTAAGTGGACGCCACGGCAGATCGGTCGTTACGGCTTTATCACCTGTACTATCGCCCTGTTGTGGCTGTCGTTCGTGGTGCGCAACAACTGGAGTGAGTTCGCGGTACTGTTCGGACTGGTGGTGTTCGGCATTGGTCAGGGTTCGTTGGTGACTCTGGTGTTCAACGTGCTGGTAAGTTCGTCACCCAAAGAGCTGGCGGGCGATGTCGGCTCATTACGTGGTACCACCAACAACTTAGCGGGCGCGATCGGTACTGCGGTGGCGGGGGCCTTACTGGTGGGATTACTCAGTGCTAACGTCATGCGTGGGGTGGCGGAAACGCCGATCCTGACTCCAGAGCTGCAATCGCAAGTAAATATGGACAGCATCAACTTCGTCAGCAATGACCGTCTGGAAAGCGTACTGGCACAAACTTCGGCCACACCGGAGCAAGTGGCCGAAGCGGTGCGCGTCAATGAAGAGGCGCGCTTACGTGCCTTGAAGTTCGGGCTGCTGATCATGTCCATGCTGTCACTGTTGGCGATTTTCCCAGCCAGCCGTTTACCGGATTATCTGCCGGGTGAATTGACCTCTGACAATCTGGATAAACCCAAAGCTAAATAAGGTTAAGACACATACGAAACAGCAAGCATGACACATGCCAGTGCGGTTGACTCAATCGCACTGGCAGATTTTCTAAGCAATAAGCATGTAATAAAGACCGCGTTACTGAATAAAAAATACCTCTATACCGGAACACAAAATAACGTCCCTGCAGGCAGTGAGCTTGGTGAACATGGTCGTCACGGTAAGGCTGAGCATGAGCTCTACATAACAGAGTATGCGGCCAGCTATCCAGAGTAGGAAACCAAGGTAGGAAGCAGGGCAATTCAGAAAAAGGAAAGTCACAATGGCCAGTACAACTAAAACGGCAATCGGCGTGGCAACAAGCACCGGCAAAAAGGCATTTTGCTGTGGTGTTATGGTATTGAGCTCCTCTTTCTTTGCGTCGACGGTGTTGGCCGCTGGCAGCGAAGCGAGCACTCCGCAGTGGCATTATGAGTTGACGCCCTATATCTGGGCCGTCGGCCAAGACGGCAAGGTGGGGATAGCGGAAGGCCCTGGTAACGGCCAGCAATTTGAGCAAAGTTTTTCTGATATCTGGGATCGCATGGACATGGCGGGGATGGCTGCCTTTGAAGCGCGCTATGACCGCTGGGGTGTGATGCTAGACGCCATCTATCTGCGGATCTCGGATCAGGCCACCTTATCTGGCCCACGCGGCTTGGTCGACATCGATGCTGACGGCAAAGTGACGCAGCAACAATATGCTGTCGCGGGGTATTACCGCATGCTCGATGAGCAAACCAAAGTCGATGCGGTTGCCGGTCTGCGCTACAACATTATCAACTGGGATGCGAATGCCACCCTGACATCACCTTTATTGCCCGATGTGAGCGTCACACCGACAACCTCAGAGCGTAAACGCTGGGTAGACCCTTATGTGGGGATCCGCGTACTGCATGATTTCGTGAATTATAACCAATGGAGTGTAACGGGCTATGCCGATGTTGGCGGCTCAGGCTCTGGTTCCGATTTAACGTGGCAGATGATTGGCAGCGTCAACTACGCCTTTAGCCCGACACTGCAAGGTCGATTTGGTTACCGCTACTTCTCGATTGATTATGACCGTGACGGTTTTGTTTATGATGTTGCGACCTCAGGTGTATATGTTGGCCTAGGTTTTGCTTGGTAGTTAATGAAATTGCATGCAGTTAAATTAATTGCTTATGCGTATTACCAAAAAAGAGGATGCCGGACCCCAAGTAGTAGCTGTACTGACCCGATGCTTTGCTATCTGTATCTGTAAACGAAAAGGACAGAGCCATGAGATTAAGTAAGCTTGCTCAGATTACCGCGATGATGATAACCGTTCATGCCACCACCTCGGCTTATGCCGCCGGCAGTGAAACGCCTGCTGCTACAGCGACAGATAGCGGGCCAGCACACTTCCACCCACAGGGCAAACCACCATCAAAATATACGATTGCTCTGCACGATCAGAATAAAAACAGCTTACCGTTTGAAGATGCGCGTGATTTTGAAGAATCCCAAAAAGGCTTTATTGCCAAACCACCATTTAAAAAGATCATGGCCGATGCCGGCAACGTTGCTTGGGATATGGAAAGCTATGAATTCCTGCTGCAAGGTAAAGACTTCGCCAGTATTCATCCTTCATTACAGCGACAAGCCATTTTAAATATGGCCTATGGCCTGTATGAAGTGGTGCCTGATCGTATTTATCAGGTACGTGGTTTTGATTTGGCCAACATGACCTTCATCAAAGGGGATACCGGCTGGATCATCTTTGACCCGCTGACAACCCGCGAAACAGCGGCGGCAGGGCTGGCGTTCGTGAATGAAAAACTGGGCAAACGTCCGGTGGTTGGCGTGGTGATTTCGCACTCGCACGGTGACCACTTTGGTGGGGTCCGTGGCGTAGTGGATGAAGCCGATGTGACCAGCGGCAAAGTACCGTTGATTGCTCCAGACGGTTTTGTTGAAGCGGCCATTTCTGAAAACGTGTTTGCGGGTAATGCCATGGCACGCCGTTTTCAGTATCAATATGCGGTGTTGTTAGATCGCAGCCCGTTTGGGCATGTGGATCAGGCCATTGGTAAGAATGTGGCGGTGGGTAATACCGGCCTGCTGGTGCCAAATCGTTTAATTAAAGATGATTTTGAAGAGATCACCATTGATGGCGTGAAAATGGTGTTCCAGAACACCCCAGATACCGAAGCGCCGGTGGAAATGAACACCTACTTCCCGCAATTCAACGCGTTTTGGGCGGCAGAAAACGTTACGGGAACCATTCATAACATCTACACCTTGCGCGGCGCACCGGTACGAAATGCGCTGAACTGGTCAAAACAGATCAATACTGCTTTGTACAAATTTGGCGATGATGTGCAGGTGATGTTTGCTTCACACAGCTGGCCTCGTTGGGGTAATGATCGCATCAAAGAAGTGCTGCGTGCACAGCGCGATTTGTATGCCAATATGAATAATCAGGTGCTGCATTACGCCAATCAGGGCGTCACCATCAACGAAATTCACAATGTCTACCAAGCGCCACCAAGCTTGCAGCGTCAATGGGCGGCACGCAGTTACCACGGCTCTGAGCCACACAACTCACGGGCGATCATCAACCGTTTTATCGGTTATTGGGATGGTAACCCAGCCACCCTGATCCCGCTGTCGCCACGTGAATCAGCGCCTTTGTATGTCGAGATGATGGGCGGCGCGGCCAAGATTTTGGCTAAAGGCAAAGAGCTGAACGAGCAAGGCAAATACTTGGAGGCCACCGAGATCCTGAACAAACTGGTGTACGCCGAACCGAAAAACCAAGATGCCCGTAATTTACTGGCTGATGCGTATGAACAGCTCGGGTATCAGAAAGAAAGTACCAGTTTGCGTAATAGCTTTTTGCAAGGTGCTTACGAGTTACGCACCGGTATTCCGCAATCGTTACCGCCAAGAACCACCGGCCCCGATGTGATTAGCGCCATGCCGACCTCGTTATGGCTGGATTTCCTCGGCATCAGCATGGATAGCAAAAAAGCCGATGGCATGGCTTTTACCATCAACTTGGTGACGCCAGATAACAACGAACGTTACTTAATTGAGATGAGTAACGCGACCCTGACCAACATTGCCAACTATCAGGCGAAGAACCCGACCTTAACCATCACCTTGAATCGTGCTGATTTGAACAACGTCATGATGGGGGCGACGACCTTTGAAGCACTGGAGTCAGCGGGCAAGGTGAAGATGGAAGGGGATCGCTCAGCCTATAACAAGCTGAAAAGTACCTTAGTCCGCTTCACGCCGGACTTTGAAATTATCCCTGGAACCACCAATGCGCGGCCAACTCCGGCTTCCGTTACTAGCACCAGCACCAGCACTACCGCGCCTACTGATAACAGCAATAACCCGTTTGAATATGTGATTTATCCTTCAGAAGAGGATTAATTCCACGTAATCAAACGAAATAAACCGTTATGGGCGTGATTTATTGCGCGCGCTCATAACGCAAAAAATAAGACATCTCGGTACGTTTATCGGTGAGCGATTTTAGGAAGTACGTGAATAAAGAAATAGTTAACGTAGAGGGAGAGTACGACATGAAAAAAAGAATAAACGTACCGCGATGTGCCGTCATAAAACCGACGAAGCGATATATAAAAATAATATAGACAAACCATATAGACGAAACCATAAGAGCGACCGCAGACGGTAATCGACAATTTTCTGGCAGGTGCTGTTGGCTAAGTAAATGATAACGAATGATATAAAGATATAACAGGGTGTAGTTAAACTGGCATCAATAACAAAACTTGTCACTCAGTGGCATTTTAACCAACCCTGTTTATACTCATTCTAAGTACGGGCTCGTTATCTGTATGAACTAAAAGCCATTATTAACAGCGCATACTTGCTTTTTGGTGGGTATTCATGATGTTAAATAATAATTTTTTTAAAAAAATTTTCGGGTTAGCGTTATTTTCAGTCAAGACAGTGAAGAAAATCTTCGTCTTGCTACTGGTATTTTTAGTGGCGCTGATTGCTATTCGAATTTATGACACTGAGCGTGGCCCTAAACTGCAGGCGTGGCACACGTGGACGCCCGATGAAATGTCGGTGGCGCAGGTTGATAATGCGAGATTTAGTGATTATCTGGCGCGCGAAGATGATATTTATAAAAATTTAAAAGAAAACGTCACGGATAAAATTCCCGAAAGTGAAAAAACGGAACTGAATCGTTATTACGAAAACAGTTTGGTTTACCCGCCGAAATTCCATCAAGACTGGAACCGTTCGTATTTATTGATGCCAGAAGGCAAGCCGCAGGGCGCGGTGGTGTTGCTGCATGGGCTGACCGATACGCCGTATAGTTTAACTGAGATGGCTGCACTGTATCAGTCGAAAGGGTTTGTGGTGGTGGCGCCGCGGTTACCGGGGCACGGTACCGTTCCGGCTGGGCTGACTAGCGTTGGGCGCAATGAGTGGTTGGCAGTAACCCGTATGGCGGTGCGCGAAGCCACTGCGCTCGCTGGTGAACAGGTGCCGCTGCATATTGTGGGCTTTTCCAATGGCGGCGCGCTGGCGATGAAATACACCCTTTCTAGCCTCAATGACAAAACGCTGCGCATACCACAACAAGTCATTCTGTTGTCGCCGATGATCGGCATTACCAGTTTTGCTCGCTTTGCTGGCTTGGCGGGGTTGCCTTCTATCTTCCCTGCGTTTGCTAAATCCGCATGGCTGAGCATTATTCCGGAATTTAATCCGTTCAAATATAACTCGTTTCCGGTGAAAGCGGCCAGGGAGTCATTTTTACTGACGCAAGAGTTACAGCAAAGTATTCGTGAGCTGACACCGGAAGACTTGCATAAAGTACCGCCGATTTTAACGTTCCAATCGGTGATGGACTCCACGGTCAGCACCCGTGCGGTAGTGAACTCGTTATACCGCTATTTAGGCGATAACGGCAGCGAACTGGTGCTGTTTGATATTAACCATGCGGTCAGCTTCCCTCCGTTATTCCGCCGCTCCGCTTACACCGCGGTCAACTCCTTGTTGCCACGCGGAGCGCGCAACTACAACACCATCGTGATTACCAACTTAACGCCGAACTCACCGGAAGCGGTGGCGACAGTGACCCGCGCAGGCGAGACGCGCACCCTGACGACGCCGATTGGGCTCCGCTATCCGAATGACATGTTTTCGCTGTCACACGTTGCGCTGCCGTTTTCTGTGACGGACTCGCTCTATGGCAGTGCGCCGGTAGATAAAACTCGCTATGGCATCAATCTAGGGACAATTTCGATGCGCGGCGAATCATCGGTATTGATCGTGGGGATGGATGCACTGATGCGTGCCACATCCAATCCTTTCTTTACTTACATGATGGATGTGGTCGAAGGCCGGATTGCGTGCAGTGACAGCAGTGATCTCTTGGCCTGTCTTAATCAGCACTAAGCTTAATCCGTACTAACACCGTTCGGATGGTACAAGGTCGAGCATAAATGGCGGCGTAGCGGATAGCCGGTACGCCACGAAAAAGTAAATTCAATCGCTCTGGATTCAGCAGACTGTTCGCGCCCGGCTGTTCTGTGAGTGACCGCATTCAATGTTAAGTGAAGAGATGCTGCCGTGAATATGAAGCGCATTATGATGGTATGTCTGGTGATGGCCCTCTCCGGCTGTGATAGAGGTGCTCAGACTGAGCAAGATACATTGCGGCCGGTGAATGTCTACGACGTGAGTAATTCGTTGAAAAAAGGCGTTCGTACCTTCCCTGCGCGCGTGGTCGCTGGCGATAAGACTGACTTGTCATTCAAAGTGCCGGGCACGCTCAATCGAGTCGAGGTGCTGGAAGGCGAGCGGGTCACTCCGGGGCAACTGATTGCTAGCCTCAACAACTATGATGTGCTGCATCGTCTGTCGGATCGCCAAGCTTCCTATAATTTGGCGCAAAAACAATTTAACCGCTTCTCGCAGCTCAGAGCCCGTGATGTGGTGTCTAAGGCGGATTTTGATGTGCAGCGCGCCGCCCGAGATTCTGCTTTGGCGGCACTGAATCTGGTCAAACAAGAGCTGCAAGATATGCAGTTACGCGCGCCATTTGCGGGCATTATCTCGAATGTCAGTGTCAGCAATTATCAGGTGATCTCCCCTGGGCAGACCATTGTGACCTTAAACTCCCTTGATACATTGGATGTGGTGTTCAATGTGCCGGAAAGCTTATTCAAGCTAATCAATGAACAGAACAAAGCCTATCAGCCGACAGTGACCATCAATAACCTGCCCGGTAAAGAGTTTATTGCTCAATATAAAGAGCACCGCGCTAACGCATCGGCTAACTCGTTGACTTATCAGGTCACGCTCACTATGCCACGGCCGAAAGATTTCCCTTTATTATCAGGGATGAGCGGCGTGGTGCGTATCAATCTCGATAACATCCCGTCGGCGGCCAATCGCGTGAGCGTGGTGGTGCCGGTGGATGCGGTCTTTAGCCCAGATGGCAATATCTGCGGCAAAACCTGCGTGTGGGTGGTGCAGGAAAAAGAAGGTAAATATTTTGTCGAAGCCCGTAACGTGACGCTGGGCGGGTATACCTCCGAGGGCGTGCAGGTGCTCTCCGGCTTATCCGATGGTGAGCGCATCGTAGCGACAGGGGCCAATGAACTTAAAGAAAATCAGCAAGTGAGGATCTGGGTTCGCGAGCGAGGTTTATGATGAAACTGCTAGATTTTTTCATAAAAGACAATACCCGCGCTTGGCTGCTGATTATCTTGTTGGGGGTGGGCGGTGTTATCTCGTTTCTTAACATCGGAAAGTTGGAAGACCCCGCGTTTACCATCAAAACGGCGGTTATCGTTACCCGCTATGACGGTGCGTCGGCCAAACAAGTTGAAGAAGAGGTGACGTTACCGCTGGAGCGCTTTATCCAGCAATTGCCGTATGTGGATAACATCACCTCGATTTCTGGAGTGGGCTTATCGCAAATCACGGTCTCCATCTTGGATCGCTACGGCCCAAATGAGCTGCCGCAAATCTGGGATACCTTGCGTCGGCGGGTGGCTGACGCCGCGCTGGCGTTTCCGCCCGGAGTCAGTCCGCCGTTTGTAAATGACGACTTTGGTGACGTGTACGGGATTTTTCTTTCCCTTTACGGCAAAGGCTACAGTAACCAAAGCTTACGAGATTTTGCCGAAACCTTGCGCCGTGAGCTGGTGGTGATCCCTGGGGTGGGCAAAGTGGTGATCTCTGGAGTTATTCCGGAAGAGATCCAAATTGAAGTTTCGCGCGCCAAAATGGCGTCGTTCAATATCACGCCGCAGCGTTTGCATGCCATTTTGAGCCAGCAAAACGTGGTGTCTAATGCCGGTAATGTGCTGGTGGGCAACAAGAAGATCCGCCTCAATCCGACCGGTGAATTTAGCAGTGTGCAGGAGCTGAGCACGGTGGTGATCAGTGAGCCGGGGGCACCGAAAAGTGTGTATTTGCGCGATATTGCCACCATCACGCAAGGGGTAACGCACGCGCCTAACAATATTTACCGCGCTAACGGTATGCAGGCGGTGGTGCTCGGGGTGTCTTTTGCGCCCAATGTCAGCGTGATTAATGTCGGTAATCTGGTTAAGGAAAAGCTCAACGAGCTGGAAAGCGAACGCCCTGCTGGGATGGAGATGAGCCTGTTCTACGATCAGGCCTCTGAAGTAGAAACAGCAGTGAATGGCTTTATCGCCAACTTTCTGATTTCGCTGTTGATTGTTATCGGGATCTTGCTGCTCTTTATGGGCGCGAAAAGCGGGATTGTGATTGCGTTGTCGCTGGCACTGAACGTGCTGGGGACCTTGTTTATCATGAAAATGCTGGATATTGAGCTGCAGCGGATCTCGCTCGGGGCGCTGGTGATCTCGCTCAGTATGCTGGTCGATAACTCGATAGTGATTGTGGAAGGGGTATTGATTGCCGGTAAGCAGGGTAAATCGTTGTTGGCAGCGATCCGGTATGCGGTGGGCAAAACCATGCTGCCGCTACTGGGGGCGACCATTATCGCCATTCTGGCGTTTGCGCCGATTGGTCTGTCGAATGATTCCACCGGTGAATATTGTAAGTCGCTCTTTCAGGTTCTGCTGATCTCTTTGATGCTGAGTTGGTTTATTGCACTCACGATCACGCCGGTACTGATGAAGTGGATTTTCAAAGATCACGGTGAGGGAACCCTTACTGAGGTCAGTACGGTAGACGAGAAAGCCGCGGATGCGACCGTTAAGCCCGCTGACGTGGCGGTTACAGAAACCTTGGCTGAGGGCAGCGAGCAAAAAGACGAGGCTATTTACTCGGGGGCGGTGTTCCGTATTTATATGGGCACGCTGGATAAATTGCTGCGCTTTAAAACCCCGACGCTGTTGCTCCTCGGTGCCTTACTGGCACTGTCTATCTGGGGATTTGGCTCGGTGCGGCAGAGCTTTTTCCCGCCGTCAAATACGCCGATTTTCTTCGTCGATTTGTGGCTGCCGTTTAACACCGATATCAAGCACACCGAGCGCGTAGCCGCAGAAATTGAGCAGCATATTCGTGAAAAAGAGCCGGTTAAAGGCACGGTGGTGACTACCGGTCAAGGCGCGCTACGCTTTATTCTGACTTACAACGCCCAGCGTTTGTATTCTAACTATGCGCAGATTTTGGTGAAAACCGATGATCTGCAAGTCATTCCTGGCATGGTGAAAGAGATTGAGTCGTATATTCGCGCTCAGTATCCGGATGTGCGGGTGCAGTCAAAACGCATCATGTTTGGCCCATCGAACAGCAGCTCGATTGAGGCTCGCTTTATTGGTGCCGATCCTGAAGTGCTGCGTAATTTGGCCGATCAAACCATCCAGATTTTCAATACTGTGCCGAGCGCCGATGGAGTGATGCATGATTGGCGTGAGCGGGTACAGGTGATCCGTCCACAATACTCTCAGTATCTGGGCTCTGAGTTGGGGGTGGATAAGCGCGAAGTGGATTTGGCATTACGTCTGAACTTTGAGGGCGCGCCGGTCGGTATTTACCGTGACGGCAGTCGTTTGATGCCGATCATGCTGCAAACGCCAGCCGAAGAGCACTTAAATGTCGAGCACCTGAATGATGTGATGGTGTGGAGTAATGCCCAGCGCACCTTTATCCCGATTGATAACGTGGTCAGTGAATTCACCTCAGAGTGGGAAGATCCGCTGATTATGCGCCGCGATCGGAAAAGAACTCTGACGGTGATGGCTGACCCAAGCTCTGTCAGCGGCGAAACCTCGGCCGAGTTGCTGCAGCAGATCAAACCGAAGATGGATTCGTTGGTTCTGCCACAAGGCTATTCGCTGGAGTGGGGCGGAGACTATGAGAGCACCAAGAATGCGCAGTCTGGGCTGTTGCTGAGCTTGCCGGTGGCCTTTGTCATCATGTTTATCATCACGGTGTTGATGTTCAGCTCGTTAAAAAATGCCGTCGCCATTTGGTTGACCGTACCGCTGGCGATGATTGGGGTGACGTTTGGTTTTCTGCTCACCGGGATCCCGTTTGGCTTTATGGCGTTGATTGGGTTGCTCAGTTTGAGCGGGATGCTGATCCGTAACGGGATTGTGCTGGTGGAAGAGATTGGCTTACAGCGCAAAGAGAAACCGTTTAAAGAGGCAGTGATTTATGCCGCCGCGTCGCGGATGCGGCCTATCTTGCTGACCGCATTTACCACGGTACTTGGGTTAATCCCGCTGTTAAGTGATGCGTTTTTCCAGAGTATGGCGGTGGTGATCATGTTCGGTCTTGGCTTTGCTACGGTACTGACGTTGCTGATTCTGCCGGTGATTTACAGCTGCTTTAACAAGCCCGATCCGGTGACGGGGCACTGAGTTCGCCGAGTTATAACGCGACACTGATCTCTGAACGAATAAGGCCGGCGCAGTGCAAACACGCCGGCCTTACTTTTTACGGTGAGATAACCAGCGAGTGATGTGATTTAGCGATGTAATTTGTTATCTCGTTATCGTGCTTAGTGTTAACCGCGCCTTTTACAAGGTAATGATGGCGCGGGTGGCTTTGTTCGACAGCAGTAGCATTGAGAGCAATACCGAAGACACAAAGGTAGTCAGTAACACCGCGATTTTGATCGCAATCGAGTCGATAACAATTTGTGATGAGAACAGGGCGAAAATCGAATAGTGCAGGATATACACGCCGGTCATCGATTTGCTGGTTTTGGTCAGCAGAATTTTAATCACATCACTGTGAATGTATTTACTGAGTTTATTGGACGCAATGATCACCCCGATCACCAAGGTATAGATAGGCGAACCTATCAAGAAAAAGGAGTTATTATCGCGCTCAAACAGTGGATAGAGATACGTCCGCTCAAATAACCAGCTCAGCGCATAGATAATGGGTAATGCGACAATAATAATATTGATGTTACGTTTTCGGGTGACGACATTATAGATCTCGGGATCACTGAGTAGCTGTCCGGTTAAATAAAATAACAGCCAGTTCCATATGCGATATTGTGGTTCAATGCGCAGATTGAGGCCAAAGTGTCCGACCGAGAAAATGAAATCGTACAAAAAGGAAAAGACAAACAGTACTGCCACCAGCGCAATAAAATAACGTCGATTGGCCGATAGCCAGATAATCATTGGATTTAGCAGGTATATCGCGGCAAATGAGATGGCAAACCACGTATGGATCAGGTAGCCCTTTTGATAAGGGGTAAACAGATAATGGGCGGTGAGCCAGAAGATAAACACCAGCATTAAGCGACGCGTTTTTATGTTGCGCCAGCCCGGTTCACTGCGGGTGCTGGCATCGGTGTAACCGGCCACCACAAAGAATAGCGGCGTGGCGATTGTGGAGATAAAGGTCAGCAGTTCCAGCAGCCAGTGGTAATTGTAGTTATAGTTATCCGACGTACTGTAAATAGAAAAAAAGGTTACGGTTGCCAGACAACCTATGGTTTTCACGATACTGATGGCAATTTCGTTCATCTTATATGGCTAACCGTAATGTCAATGTGTGCGTGGAATGTACTGGGTTGTACCGAGTGTTGTACCGTGTAGAGAAAGCTTGGCTATCCGCTGTCGATGTCCATTTATTATAATGCGTGTCATATTTATTTTTATGACAGAGCGTTAATTTATTCTGTGCAAAGAGCCCGCTATAGCCCTTACCTTTATTCTGGATATTGCTGCGATGTTGAAATAAAACGCTGTCGTGCTTCTTTTAGACAACGCTTTGGTTGAGATGACTAGCGCGGTGCCGTCATCCTAAATTAATGGCCGCATCTGTTAATCATAGCATTTATTGTTGTGGGAAAACTATAACGGCAGTGATATTGATACCTATCTTGCAGTGTTATTTATGTTTTGTTTTTTAATCAGTTATTACGCCTTCCTTGCTGTTGTGCCCTGTGGGCTGGGCAGACTGTTGGCGTGGTTTTATCCTTTTATCTTCTTTGGCTTGCTGTTGTTTCATCCCTCTTTTGGATTGGAATTATCTATTAACTTATCACCTGTTGGTTTTTTATATTGCATATATTTAAATATGCGGAAAATAACACGGTGCAACGTTTTTATTGCGCACCGTTTACCTGACTTTGCTCTGTAATGCGCAGTTTAATGTCGCTTAATAATTGCTGATAGCGTGCCGGAAGCGGCCATTCGGCGCGGTGAATGGCCCAGAGGGTATCGATAACCGGCGATTCACTGTGATGCACGCGGATTAATTCAGATCTGGCGAATGCGGTCACTGCAAAACGTGGAAGTACGGTAAAGCCCAGACCGCGCGCCACCGGCTCAAGGATCAGGCTGATTTGGTTAGTAAAACCGTGGACTGGAATGTCATCTAAACGTTGGCCAGGAAACTGACGGCTAAGTAAACGCAGCGCCATAGCGCGACCATCAGGGTGATCAATAAAGCCTAATGTCTGCAACGCTGGCCAGCTGACCTCAGCAAGCGAAGCGGGGACCACCAGACACAGCGGTTCGCGCGCCAAGGGTTCGGCATGCAGACTGGGGTGTTCAGGTGCTTGATCGACCACGCCCAGCTCACTGCGCCCTTCAAGCACGGCAGAGATGATATCGGTGGTGGGAGCAAAGCGGTGCTGGATACTGAGCGTCGGGTAGGTTTGCTGTAGCTCTAGCAGCCAAGGGTAGATGAGAAGGCCAATACTGCCGGGAGTCGAGAGGCGGATGTTGCCCGCATGTGGGTTATCTTCTGATAGCTCGGCATACAGGCGTTCACTGGCCCGTTGTTGTTCACGGGCGTAAGCCAACACGCGTAAGCCGCGCGGCGTGAGCTCGAGTTGACGAGGTTTACGCAGCAACAGCGACCCACATTCTGCTTCCAGACGTTGGATATGTTGGCTGACGGCCGCTTGCGTAAGATCGAGTCGCTCCGCAGCGCGGGTGAAGCTGCCGGTTTCCTGTATCGCGATCAGCGTTTTTAACCAGAGTGGATTTAGCATAATAAATATTTATGGTATCCATTATTTTGACCTTATTTTTAATTATGCTCAGTGTTCCTATCATGTCACCTGTTTTCTGACACAACATCAGGTGATTTATGACTTATCCACGTAACTTTTCGCATATCGGCATTACCGTTACTGATTTAGATCGTGCGGTAGAGTTTTACACCCAAGTGATGGGTTGGTATCTGATTATGCCGGCCACCACCATCACTGAAGACGATTCGGCGATTGGGGTGATGTGCAACGATGTGTTTGGCCCAGGTTGGGGTTCGTTTCGGATCGCGCACTTATCTACCGGCGATAAAATCGGGATTGAGTTGTTCGAGTTCCCGAACAGCGAGCAGCGCGAGAACAATTTTGAATTCTGGAAAACGGGCGTGTTTCACTTCAGCGTGCAAGATCCGGATGTCGAAGGCTTGGCTGCACGCATTGTGGCGGCAGGCGGTAAGCAGCGCATGCCAGTTCGTGAATACTATCCGGGCGAAAAACCATACCGTATGGTCTACATGGAAGACCCGTTTGGCAACATCATCGAGATTTATAGCCACAGCTATGAGCTGACGTATTCCGCTGGTGCTTATCAGGAATAAACATTGTTGGTGTGATTTTCCTGCAGGCTGAGATAATGCGGTGTAATTGAGTCAATTATGCCGCACGTTTTGTGTTTTATTTCCCGTATTTCCTATCCAAATCTGAGCTGACATAGCGCCTTTGTTACTATTGATGTGCAAGGAGGCTGCTTATGTTTGACCCCAAAGATATTTATCATCCACGAGAGTTTCGCGATGGAGAGCGATCCGATCTTGGTTATTCCGCAGGAGAAAGGCCGTCTTATCACGAACCGAAAAGAAGAGTGAGCTACGATAGCTATGCCCGTGAAAAACAGGCATCTCGCCATTGGTTATTTCCCGCTTGGTTTTTCTTTTTAGGCTTCATGACGGCCATGTTCATCGCTTACCGTTGGCCGCTGTTGTTCGTGCATGTTCTCACCGAGTTTGGTCATTTCTTCATGCGTGTTGGTGGCGCTATTTCGGCGCTATTTTCTTCTTCATTATGAAGTTTCAGTTATGAAATATTGGTGATAAAATAAAGCGGCGTTCGGTAATGATGAATACCGCTTACATTGCTATTTCTACGATTAATAACCGATTCCTTTGGCTTGGTTATTATGGCAACAGCGTAGCGCTTGGTGTTAATGCCATTCGTGTAGCAACTGCATGTAAAGCAATCAGATGCAGCATCTCAGAAACCGTGGTGCATAAATCGGGCAAAATAGCGACATCATACTTTTCTGCTGAGCGTGAGATTGCCGTATGGGTAACGCAGTTTTGCGTCATCATGCCGGCGACCCACAAACGGCTAACGCCTCTTTCTGACAACACTTGTTCTAATGTGGTTTTCACAAAACTATCGGCAAAGGTTTTAACCACTATCGGTGCATTAGGGGCTGCGGCCAAAACATCCGGGTGAATTTCTGCGCCGGTTGTGCCTTGATTAAAAAATGGCGCTAAGCCTAACGCAGGATCGGCAATGTGTTGCACGTGAATAATCTCTACGCCTGCCGCTTGCGCTTTATGCATGAAGGCCACAATACGGTCTTTGGTCTCTTCGGCTTGCCACAGCGGAAAGGCTCCGGCAGCGAAGTAATCATTTTGCAGATCAATAATCAGTAATGCAGTCTTTTCCATTTGGCGCACTCCTACAAGTACAAGGTCATTGTATTTACAGCGCTAGGGTTGAACGAGATAGTGGTAATACATCGAGTAAAGCGTGTAGCTGCTGTTAAGGAGTATGACGCTGAAGCGGCATTTGCTGTAGTGTCTAAAATGACATAAAACAGTCTAATACCGACATTATCACGTGAACAAGATGCGCATTGAGGCGGCGATGACGGAGATTACACTTGGCATTTATCACTATCCTCAGGCACTAAAATCGGCAGTTTATGGGCTGGAAGAGATGTTTGTGCTGGCCAATACGCAGTGCCGCCAGCAGGGGCTCAAGGTACTGTTTTCGCCTGCTATCTTTACCGATCCGCTCGGTGTTAATACTCATTTTGATGTGGTGATTCTACCGCCCGGGACTGCGCCCTATATGGCCACAAAGGTGCTGGCGTGGTTACGCACAGCTCATCAGCGCGGTAGCGTGATCGCCTCAGCCTGTACGGGCAGTTTTATGCTGGCTGGCGCCGGAGTATTGCATCAACGTTCGGTAACCACCCATTGGGGATTGGCTGAGAGTTTTACGCAGCAGTTTCCCGAACAACCGCTCAAAACAGATGCCATCTTGATTGATCATGGCGATGTGATCAGTGCCGGAGGGCTAATGTCATGGGTGGATTTAGGCTTGGAGTTAGTCGCGCGCTATGCATCGGCGCAGGTGATGCGTAATTTGGGTAAGCTGTTGGTGGTTGATACCGCCGAGCGCGAGCAGCGCTTTTATCAGCAGTTTATGCCATCGTTTTTGCACGGAGATAGCATGATCGAGAAATTACAGCGTTGGTTAGCGGTGCATCTGGCGCAACCTATAACGCTTAACCAATTAAGTCAGCAAGGCTCGGTGACAGAGCGCACCTTGCTACGTCGTTTTGCCAAAGCCACTGGCCACACCCCTTACGAATACCTACAGCGCCTGCGCATCCAACGGGCATGTGAACTGCTGGAAACTACCACCGATTCATTTACGCTGATTGCCAATCAGGTGGGGTATGACGATAGCGGAGCTTGTCGGAAAGCCTTTATCCGCATCATGGGATTAACACCCAGTGCATTTCGTCAACGTTTTGGTCGTTAAAGCAGACTAATACGCTTTTAATTCACCGATACGTGCATTTTCTGTGTCAGCTCAAAAATAACATCACTCTGATGGATTTAGGCTCTCCATTCTTGTTCAAACGCTGCTATGCCTCCACACGCCTTTCCACATACTGCGCCAATCGTAAATCCACCAGCTCTTGCACCAGTTGATGAAAACGTTCGGTGTGCTGATGTTCAACAGAGAAGGTCGGTACAAAGCGATCGTCTTGAACAGTAAACCACTGCTCACCAGATGCATTGGCATGTGTAAAGGCTTTAATCGGATTGCCTTTCCAATACGTGAGCCATGCACTGTCTTTTGCCTCTACTGAGCGCATTTTCTCCGGTAACTCAGAGGTTTTCAGATCGGGGTGGCGAGATAACACACGGTGACTTCGAATCGCCAATGCACTCAGTGTTGGTGGGGAGTTGAAACCATCGAGTTCCAGCAACGCTTGCAATAAGATAGCTTTAAAGCACTTACTCATGGCGGTCATTTCGATACCTTTGAGTAAGAAGTCATGATGTTGCGCCAGTATTTGGTGCAGTTCATCATCGCTGTTTTCTTGCTGCGCAACGAGATCGAACCAACTGCGATATTGTTGGCGTACTTTACTGAAGGGGTACTCGCTTTGGTAAAACTCCGTGGCGGTAGGGCGATGGCCTAATTGTTCGGTAAGCTCTGCGTAATGTTCACTCGCGGTAAACCCCTTTGCTTCTATCAAGGCTAACCACAACTTAATTACAACAGGGTCAAAATTGACAAAGCAACCCAGCGCGAGTGTCGGCTCACGCAGCGCTTTTTTCAGTTGCTGGAAATTACGAGTACCCAGTAATGCCGCTGGCCGATTTAAGAACGCAGTATGGTTACCGACAAAATCAATCACGACGAGCTGGGTTTTATTGGATGCTGGCGATAGACGCAGCCCTCGACCTAATTGCTGTAAGAATAAGATCTTGGACTCCGTCGGGCGGATCATGAGTACCGTATCTATCGCAGGTAGATCGGTGCCCTCATTAAAAAGATCGACCGAAAAGATAATGTCCAGTTCACCGTTATTAAGCTGCCGTAATGCTTCATTACGCCGCATTGTAGAATCACTGTATACGGCGCACGAACGAATGCCATGACGCTTAAAATACGCATCCATATAGTTGGCATGCGATTTTGACACGCAAAAGGCGAGTGTGCGTTGCTGTTTTTTGGCATGCCAGTGCTTGAAGATGTGTTTCGCGCGCCGTTCGGTTGCAAACTGGTTTTCTAACTTAACCGGATCAAATTTGCCGTTGCGCCATGGGATCTCTTGATAATCCACGCTCTCATCTCTGATCCCATAATAGGTAAAGGGCACCAGAATACCGGCGTGAATGCCGAATTGCAGATCGCGGCTGTATACCAGATTGTTATCGCACAGCGATAAAATATCGGCGCGATCAGTTCGCTCAGGCGTCGCAGTTAACCCTAATAAAAATGTCGGGGTAAAATAGGCCAGCAATGCTTGGTAGGTTTGTGCACTGGCGTGATGGAACTCATCCACAACGATGTAATCGAAGTGATCAGGCGCAAAGCGTTGCAGGTGGGCATCTTGACCTAGGGTGCTTACCGAAGCAAAAAGATAATCCGCATCCCCATTTTTCTGATTACCGTTATACAAACCCGTATGGGCATGTGGGTTTAGGCGTAAAAAGGTTTCTTCCGCTTGTAGCAAAATCTCTTCGCGGTGCGCAACGAACAAAATGCGCTTGGCGTGCATCTGGCGAGCATCGAAGGCGGCGAGCCATGTTTTGCCCATACCGGTGGCAAGTACCACTAACCCACGTTTAAAGCCTGCTTTTCGGGTATTGGCAAGTGCGGCTAATGCCAGTTCTTGAATGCTGTTCGGGGTTGGGGTGTCACTGATGTCGTCATCTTTCCAGATAGCTTTTAGCAGCGGGGTGTGAATTTTCGTCTGCTCATGTCGGATCTGGTAGCCGTCAATCCACGTATGGCTGAGTGGTTGAGTATACGGATGCTGAAAAATGGCTAAAAACTGGACTTGAATATGGGTGAAGTCTTGCGCTGCCGGTGAGTTTGCAGGAGGCATGTAGTCGTGGCGTAATGTCCATTCATGGCCATCAAGCAAGGCGGATCGACTGATGTTGTTGGAGCCAATAAAGGCGCAGCCTTCAGCTATTTCCCCCTGATGCATCCGCACAAAAATATAGGATTTCATGTGGAAGCTGTTGCTGTCTTGGCATTCAAAAATCCGGCACTGAGCGCCGCGTTCTTGCAATTGCATCAGCCGGCGCAGTGCAAAAGGGCTCGTAATAGCCAGATAATCAGACGTCAGAATATTAATGGTGACATCACGCTCTAGGGCATCGAGCAGTGGGGTAAAGAGTAACTCAAGCCCAGAAGGCTGGATAAATGAAACCGCAATATCAATCTGAGTGGCATGATTGATGGCTTGTATCAACTGCGGGAGTAGGGGATCGGAGCCTCCTCCCGTAATCAGTTTATGCTCTGACTGTGTGAGTGATGGTACGGCCAAATCCAAATGGGTCATTATTTTTATTCTTTAATTAAGAGGGCATTGAGCCAATATTCATTTTCACGACCAGGACGTAAATCGGTGGTCTTCCATGTTTCGCGTAGCACTAATCCGGAATGCGCAATAAAGCGCTGTAGCCGTTCCTCATCGCAATGCGTAAACGCGCGCCCATCACGCACCTCATCGTGCGTTCCATATTTGAACGAGCAATAAAACAGGCCTTGCGGTTTTAGCAGGGAAGCTAAATGCGCAAAGGTGTGTGGTAGTTGGCTGGCTGGCACGTGCAGTAATGAGGCACACGCCCAGATCCCATCAAAAGGCTGTGCGTGAGTAAACTCACTGAAAGTACATACCTGAACAGGTTGGCCGATGTAGTTGGCCGCAACCGCAGCCAGTTCATGACTGGCGTCAAAAGAGGTCACCGCAAAGCCCATGGCAAGAAAAGCCTTGCTATCACGTCCTGAGCCACAACCTGCATCTAAAATATGGGCTTGTGGGGGAAGGTCTGGCGTAAAGCGCGCCATCAGTGAAGAGACATCAACATCTTTAGTGGCAGCAAAGAATGCTTGGGCATTTTGGTTATAGTAATTAACAGACATGACAACCCCTTATTTAATAAGGGCATTGTATCGGCGGGGAAAATGTACCTCAATGGGTTTGCCTGTGGGGATAGCCAGAAGATGATTGATGTTCCAATTCAGGGAAAATACATCATGCGGCTATGTGACCTATACACAGAAAGCCTCATGAGCGGATGGCTGCGGTATGCCAGTGAATTTATGCATAAAGGCGCTTGAGAACACCAAGCGCCTTTATGTTTAGCGGAGTGTCGCCGTATTTCACATGTGAGAGGTCGGCGAGAGCGATTAACGTAATGCTTCGGGCAAGGTGATCACCCACAACTCACTCAACGATTCTGGTTGCTCCAGTGGGTGGAGTTCCAACGTGGTGGCTACGGGCTTTCCATCTACATTGAGTTTGCCTTGCTCATTGACCTGATAGTCGGTGATTTTCTTGGCGTTTGCTTCGGCATTCATCAATTTAGGCTGTAGGCCAAAATCATTGTCATTCAGTATGGCGATGCGATGATTATCAATGAGCGCGAGGCCTTCGACTTTTTCATGCTGCCAGCCGAGTTTACGCAGGTCGGCAATTTCGCGTTTTTGCGCCAGTTTTATCCCACGTTTGGCCAATGTTTTTGCATCATCAAACTCAGGGGCGGTGCCACTGCTATCAAAGGCCGCAAGATCGCTGGCGTCAGTGAGGTCGACAAGATAGATCTTGTTGATCATCTGCTTGTCTTTATCACTACCTTGTTCCACTAGCAAAATATGCTGGTTATCTAGCGCCACAATGTCACCAATTTTGGCATCTTTGGCTTTTTTATAGCTATCTACATCAATTGGATAGCCGTACATGGCTGTCTTACCCGTTGTTGGATCAAAACTCATGAGGCGCGTAAATTGAGCTGTATTTTTACTTTTTCCTTCGATATCCAGCGTACTTTGTACGGCCACTAATAGCTGGCCATTAGGAAGGCGCGTCACCCCTTCAAAGCCACGGTTCGGCTGACGCCATTTGAGGATGTTAGGTAAACCCGTGGCCACGCCTTGTTCGCCGGCTGCCGGCGTTGGGGCATATTTTTCCAGAATTTTTCCCTGCTTATCGACGTGAATCAGAAATGGACCATATTCATCACTGAGCCAAAATCCACCTTTACCATCTGGCGTGATCCCTTCGGTATCTAAGCCTCGAGGGTCACTGGATACCGGTTGTAAGGTATCGCTTAAGGCCGCTTCGTTAGTCGAGCCAATCAGCGTGCTTGGCAAAGGCAATCCACTCACCGGGCCATCTTTATCATGCAAAGGGCGATCATCAGTTGCGATGGCCTGATTTTTACTGATGCGGATATCCATCAAGAGCGGGACAAACGCCGGATTAGCGAAAATCTTCGCCTCTTGTTTGCCCACTGAAGGTGCATCGGCATTCGGGCCGCGATCTGTGACGGTGGTGAACAGCAGATCACCGTTTTCTACGCTGTTAAATACGAGTCCTGAGCCAATGCCAACGGGTAAGCCTTGCGGGAAGTTCTTTGCGAATGCTCCGTTATAGCTGACGCGATCCCCTGCGGGGAAAGAGACGGTATAGCGTTCTACGCTAAGGTCTGCAGCCTGAGACAGTAGAGGGAGTGCTGAGGCAAAAAAAAGAAAAAGCGGCTTTAATTTCATGGCATTAGCTCGTCATCAAAAGAGGTTAGAGCCAATAAACCTAGTGAAGAAGGATGACATTTTAATGACATGACAAAAGTGGTCATGAGTGGAGGTAATTAAAAGTTATCTTAGTGGTCACTCATTTGTGGGGTGATCTTTCCCTTCTTCTAACCATCGGCATCTGTTCCAAAATACGACATGTAAATCTGTTCAGTATCGGGTCTTAACGTGGACAAACATATACTACTTCTGTCTCAGTGAGTTGATTTCGCACGGTAGGTTAAAAGCCTCCGAATTTTTGTATGCGACACTGTGATTGACTTGACCTAATGGATGAATAAATAGAATGAATATTACACAGTTTCATGCCGAAGTTTTGAATGCACCAGTTAAAAATCAGCAGTGGTCTTGGGGTTCAGAAAATGATCATGCCATTTTCTTGCGTGGTTGGTATCACCAACTACAAGGGGGAAAAGTTCAGGTGCAAAGTACCCAAGATAAACCATCCCCTGGCTTAAATGAGCGTATTCGCCACCTTGAGGCCTGTAAGCAAGGTAAGCCGGGTTACATGGTGTTGATGCAAGCGAGAGATCCGAAAGCGGAGAAGTTGTCAATCCGCCAGTTTGATCAGGTGGTGTACCCGATTATTAAGATTGCGACTGATTTAGAGGGGGTCACATGGGCACACATCAATTGTTTAGAGCCTGTGAGCCCACGAGGCTTGCGGTGAATTATCACTAACTCGTTAAATCAGAACTCGATGAATGGTAGCTGTCTGCAATTGTTTCATCGATTCGGTTTGCCATGACTGTAGCTTATAACACTTGGGATTTAGTCGCGTTATCATTCATGATTTCATTATTACGTCCTAATTATTGGCTGTGTTTTCGGTAAGCACAGCCTTATATTTTAATTATACAAAACGTTGTTTAGTGATGAGCCTATACCATATTGCCAATAAAAAATTGATGCCACTCATGCCTACTACTTTTGCAGCTGAAGGATTACAAGAACGCCAGGATTTGCAAGAAGCGTTAAAGCGAAATATTGCAGTCATCGCTCCTGATTGTCTCGTAATCGCCGAGGAGTTCTCTGATTGGGAAGATAGTCGTCGCCGTATCGACTTACTCGCTATCGACCGCAATGCCAATTTGGTGGTAATTGAGCTAAAGCGTGATGAAATGGGTGCACATATGGAACTGCAAGCGTTGCGCTATGCGTCCATGATTGCCAATATGACTTTTGATAAAGCCTGTGAGTATTTCGAGCGTTATATCGCAGATGAAGAATTAGATATCAACGCTAAAGAAACGTTGTTGGAATTTATCGATTTGGATGAAAGTCAACTTGATGACTTTGGTAATGATGTACGTATAGTTCTGGCATCCGCTGATTTTGGTAAAGAACTCACAACTTCTGTTTTATGGTTGCGTGATAAAGGCATTGATATCAGTTGTATTCGATTGACGCCATTTAAGTATCAAAATGACGTATTAATCAATGCGACACAAATTATTCCAATTCCGGAAGCCGAAGCATATCAAATTAAATTCCGAGAAAAACGTGCGGAACAACGAGCTAGCCAACAAAGCTCACGAGATTACAGTAAATATCGCTTCAACGGCGAAACCTATAACAAGCGAAAATTGGCTCTGGCTGTCATCAGACATTGGATCTTCGATCGCCAATTTACCGAGTTCAAGCAGATCACCGATTATTTATGTCAATTCAATTTGCCCAAAGCCGTTACACTGATTGAGCAAGTAGCTGAAAAAAATCTTAACCGTTGGCACTCGTCTGAAAGTGATCTCATTCTTTTGTCATCTGGTGAGCGCATTGCTATCTCTAATCAATGGGGCGACAACTTACCTAATCTGTTACACGCCATGCAGAAGCAGGGCTATGAGATTGAAAAGATTTAGTGATTCATCGTAAATCACATGGAATGGATGGCTTAGGATAATTCATTCGGGCCAAAACGTTACCGCACCACCAAAATATCCGCCAACGACGTGGTGTAGCGCGGGCTCAGATGCTCGCGCTTCATCATCCATTCTGAGGTATCGGTGCCTCTCGAGGCAAAATGAATCTTCCCTCGATGGCTGTGGTTAATGCGGTCGATGACCTGCATTAATGCTTCGCTGCGCTGGTGGTATTGTGGACTGGTAAACAGATCGCCTTGCTGGCAGTTGAGGGGCGTGAAATCCGCCAGCATGACGCCGCCTTTTAAATAGCGATAGCCCTCTCGCCACATACGTTCAAGTAGGGGTGGGATCAGCGCTAGCAGCTGACGTGTATCTGCCGTGGCGGCAGACAGCTGGGTGCTGACTTTATTGCCGTAGTAAGGCTCTTTACCACTAAACGGGCTAGTGCGGATAAAAAGGGTGACATGACGACAGCACATACCTTCTTGACGCAGCTTTTCTGCAGCACGCTCCATATAAGCCGCGAGCGCCTGATGCATGATGGCTCGCTCGGTGATGTGTTCGCCAAAGGAGCGTGAGCACACAATGTGTTGTTTGGCTGCTGGAGTTACATCCAGCTCAGTACACGGGCAGCCTTGCAGCTCTAACAGCGTTCGCTCAAGGGTTACGCTGTACGCTTGGCGTAATGATTTACTGTCTATGCGCAGCAAATCTGCCGCCGTGTGAATGCCTTTCGCGTTAAGGCTGGTTCGCAATTGCCGACCAATGCCCCAGATCTCTTCCACCGGAGTGATGGCGAGCAGTTTTTGACGGCGCACCGGATTGCGCAGGTCAACAACCCCACCGGTTGCAGGCCAACGCTTGGCGGCATAGTTAGCCAGCTTGGCTAAAGTTTTGGTGGGGCCAATACCGACACCGACTTGCAGCCCAGTCCACTGAGAGACGCGGTTTTTTATCTGCTTGGCGTATTCGCTGAGATCGCCAGCCCACGTTTCACTGAGTTCAATGAAGGCCTCATCAATGCTGTAGATCTCGATAGAAGGCACCATGCTTTCCAGTGTGCTCATCACCCGCTGCGACATATCGGCATACAAGGCATAATTGGAGCTAAACCAGACCCCGCCTTGTGCTTCGTAGGCTTTTCGTATCTTGAAAAATGGCTCCGCCATACGCACGCCCAACGCTTTAGCTTCAGGGCTACGCGCCACCACGCAACCATCATTGTTGGACAGCACCACAATAGGACGACCTTTTAAATCCGGTCGGAACAAGCGCTCGCACGAGGCATAAAAGTTGTTCACATCCACGAGGGCGACGGCTCGGCTCATTGCTTACCCCAGCTTGGTTTTATGCAAAACGTAGGTCACGACACCAAACACCTCGAGCTCTTGCCCTTGGTTGAGATAGATAACCGGAAAGTCAGGATTAGCGGGAACTAACGCGGGGTGAGGGTGGGTCTGTAGATATTTAACAGTGAACTCACCATCAAGGCAGGCCAGAACGATGGCACCTTGTGTCGCGGTAACCGCGCGGTCAACCACCAGCAAATCACCGGAGTGGATCCCCGCTTGCAGCATGCTATCGCCACAGGCTCGCACATAGAACGTTGCCGCAGGGTGTTCAATGCAGAGCTGGTTAAGATCGATAGTCTGTTCGACGTAGTCTTGCGCGGGGCTAGGAAAACCACATGCGGCTGGCGATAAGAACAGCGGAAGCGCGAGCTCATCGGGCGTTGATTCAGGAATAGCAAACATAGCTGCACACCAATAGCTGTAAATATATACAGTATAACTGCGTAGAGTCTTTCCGGTACAGGGGCGGTTTTAGTTTTTGCGTGGACAGTGGGGATGTGCGTGCTGTAGCGAGTTTCAGAGGGATGTAGTGGCGGCGGTGGAGCCGATGCTGTAATGCCTACGACAAGACACTGCTCTCGGCACCCGAATGGATGCCGAGGACAGAGTTGTAAGCAACGCGCTCTGTGTAGAGAGGTGCGCAGTAACTTACTTCATCAGACGAGCGCGGTATGACTTACCTTTAATACGGCCACTGGTGATTTTGCTCAGAGCCTGTTTTGCCACACTGCGGCTAACCGCGACATAAGCGCGGTAATCGGTGACTAAAATCTTGCCCACCGCGGCTGCGTCGATGCCGTTTTGGCCGGTTAACGCACCGAGAATATCGCCGGGGCGCAGTTTATCTTTTTTACCGCCATCGATGAGCAAGGTGATCATGGCTGGCGCTGTCGGGGTTTGCCCCAGTAGGCTGGCTGATGGCAGCGGCTCGTCGTGAATTTCGTGCCCCAGATAATCTTCCAGTAGCGCCATCTTGTAGCCATCTTCGTGGCTAAAGAAGGTAAAGGCTGCGCCCTTGCTACCCGCGCGGCCAGTACGGCCAATACGGTGAATGTGCACTTCGGTGTCGTGGGCCATATGGTAGTTAAACACGGCATCGAGGGCATCGATATCCAGTCCACGGGCCGCTACGTCGGTCGCCACTAGCACGCGAGCACTCTTGTTGGCAAATTGCAGCAGGGTTTCGTCGCGATCGCGCTGCTCCAAATCACCGTGCAGTGCCAGCACGCTAAAGCCAGAAGCGGCCAGCTCATCGGCCACGTTCTGGGTTTCACGCTTGGTGTTACAGAACACCACAGCGCTTTCAGGTTTATGTTCGAGCAGCAATAAACGCAGTGCCTGCATCCGTGCGTTGTCCTCTTCCAAATGGAAGAAGTGCTGGGCGATAGTGCTCTTTTCGTGGGTTACCGCGACTTTCACCATTACAGGGTTATGCATTACCTTCTGGGTAATGGTCTGAATTTTCTCAGGGAAGGTCGCACTGAACAGCAGAGTCTGGCGCTCGCGAGGGGCGCTGGCAATAATCGCTTCCAGCTGCGGCTGAAAGCCCATCTCCAGCATGCAGTCCGCTTCATCGAGCACCAACATCGTGAGATTGCTCAAATCTAAGCGGTTACGCTCTAGATGATCCACAATCCGGCCAGGCGTACCCACGATAATGTGCGCGCCGTGTTCAAGCGAGCCTATCTGTGGCCCCATCGGCACGCCACCGCACAGGGTGAGCACTTTTACGTTGTGGATCCCACGAGCGAGGGTGCGGATCTCCTGCGCGACCTGATCGGCCAGCTCCCGAGTCGGGCACAGCACCAAGGTTTGAATCCGAAAGCGCTTCACATCTAACTTATTGAGTAACCCAAGGCCGAAGGCCGCCGTTTTACCCGAGCCGGTCTTGCCCTGACCAATCACATCCTCACCCGCTAAAATGGCAGGTAAACTCTGGGCCTGAATGGGCGTCATCGCGTGGTAGCCCATGGAGGAAAGGTTATCAAGCAGTTCGGGTTTCAGCTTAAGAGTCGAAAACGCGTGTGCAGGCTGGGTATCTGAATTACTCAAGGAAAGTATCCTGTGGTGATTAACCCCGCTTGAGCAGGGCTACTGTAAAGGGTGTTGTGTACGGGGTTGCTTCTCGGTGTTAGCGTAATTTTACCGGTCAATTCATTCGACTGACGCTGCATCAAGCGAACCCCGAAGCCAGCCATTGTAGCAACAAAGCACCGCTTTTGCTCGTAGTGGTGAGACAAGGATCCCAGACCGTCATTGGGATGGTACGGAATGCTGCGCTACATTGTTGGCCGCGCCTGCTTGGCTTAGTTTTCCCAGTTAGCTTTCCCAGAATGACGCGGACGTGTGATAGATCATCTTCTTGCTCATTCCTCCATCGACGACCAGATTAGCACCATTGATAAAGTCATTCCGCGGGTCGGCTAAAAAGAGGCAAGCACGAGTGATGTCATCGGGGCGACCGACGCGGCCACTCGGGTGCTGGCGGTGATCGGCTTCAGTCAGGGTGTGGTAATCCTCTGTCTGGATCCAGCCAGGACTGATGGCATTGACGGTGATCGGATACTCGGCCAATGAGTTGGCAAGTGACTGGGTGAGGGCAACCAACGCACCCTTCGACGCGCCGTAGGCATCCCAGCCGGGTTCGTTCTGCTGCCAGCGGGTGGAGGCAATATTGATGATGCGGCCATAGGGCAGACCGTTGTTGGCCTGAACGAAAGCGCGAGCGCACAGCATGGCGCCGCGCACATTAACCGCCATCACGTGATCGAACTGCTCAGTGCCAAGCTCTTCGAAACGGGTGTGGAACTTGCTGATGGCGCCGTTGTTGATCAGCAGATGAATACCACCGTGTTGTGCGCGCACTTCAGCAAAGAGCTGTGCAATGGCCTGCTCGTCACGCAAATCGAGAGGGTGAAAATGGATCTCGGGGTGGTCGAAAGCGTAAGCGGTTAGATCGGTAGCTATTACTCGATAGCCCGCGTTGGCCAAGCCAAGGCAGAGCTCGCGGCCAATCCCGCCAGCGGCGCCAGTAACGAGAGCAATTTGTTTATCGTTCATTGTGCTGCTCCATTGCGGGCTCGCAGTACCTTGATCAGGGCCGATACCTCTTGCTGACCCAATCCTTGCGCTACCCCTTCTTCAAACAAATCGGCGGCAAAACGTGGGAAACGGCTGTCGATCCCTGCATCGGCGGCGTGACCGGTCAGCCGGCTAATGGCGGCACTCCACGTTTTCAGGCTGGCGTAGGGGTGATCGAAGTCGCCGCTGGCCAGTGTTTTGCCAAGGTGAGCCACATCGCCTCCTAAAATTGGTGACAACTCGCTGAACTGAGCGCATACCTTGGCGACAGGGAGACCCTCGGCTTCACAGATGAGTGCTCCGTGTAGCGCGCCGAGTAGGCCACCAGCAAAGTAGGCCGCAACAGCACAATCTTGGGCGGCAGCAGCGCCCACGGCTTCCGCGACATGATCAAGCGTGGGGGCTAGTAGGCGCAGAACTGGCTCGGCCTCGCTAAAAGCGGCGCTGGCTCCTGAGCAGATGATACTGGCATCGGTAGTGCCAATCTGATCGGGGAAGCAGAGGATCGCACCATCCAGATAGCAGGCACCGCGGGCATGGCACCAGCCCTCTAGCGTTCTGGCTCCCTGTGGACTGCCCGTTGATAGCTGCACCACTAATTTGCCTGTTACCACATTACTCGCTTCGTCCAGCAACTGCTGGCTGACGGCGTAGTTATCGATGCAGATTAGGGTGATATCGCCCGCTGCGATAGCTTCACTCACTGAGGGCGCGAGTGTCGCTCCTAGCGCGATTAATGGTGTTGCCTTGGCTGCACTGCGATTCCAGACGGTGACCGGATGGCCTGCCTTGAGCAAGGTGGAGGCAAGAGCAGAGCCCATGGCGCCGAGGCCGATGACAGAAATAGGACGCAAGTTGACTCCTTGTTATGCGAGTTGAGCAAGAGACCGCAATGAAAACAGATCTACTGGTATAGAAAATTAAAATGTCTTGCGGCAAGGAAAACACTATAGTTGCGCTTTTACGCCGTGAGAAATGGCTTTTTTGATTGGCAGGTATAAGAAATTTTTATGGATTGTTGCGCTTTGCGAGCTTTTTCAAAGCATTGATGGCCTGCGTAAAAAAAACTCATGGATTGCAATACGCTGCATTAGAGGGGTACAGGGAGGGGTACGGATGTAGCTGTGCTTTATTATCCCCTCAGAGGTATCCGTACTTCTTGAGGAAAAGTGAATCTTTGAGTAGCGATAACGGCGCGGTCAATGAACACCTTTCGCTAAAGGCATACGTAAGCGAAAAGAGAGTCGCATTAAACTTTGAGTAAAATGTTGATATGTGGTCTATAGCGTGTCAGCTGTTGGGCCCTAAGCTAAAAATAGGCTTTTAGCACGATGAGAGGGTGTTATAAATCATTGATTTTAATGGTGCTCCCGACTGGATTCGAACCAGTGGCCTTCCCCTTAGGAGGGGGACGCTCTATCCATCTGAGCTACGGGAGCACGCCGGCCTGTCATTATACTGATAAATCCGGCGTTTTTAAGTTCTGTCGCGGTAATCCCGGCTGACTGCTCAGGATTTAGTCACCAGATCGCCGACCTGAATCGTCGAAGCGGTATTTAGGCTGCCGATATTGATGATCGCGTAGGTGGCGTAGACTTGCGACACCGTCAGCGACATACCGCTCGGCGTGAACATCTCGGCGACATTCCCACTTTGATCGACAAACTCGGTGGTATGCAGCAGCTTAACCCGATCGCCTTTACGTACCCCGTTGCGGCTGCCGATGTTGATTTTCAGACGGTTGCCGTTGATTTCAGTGATACGCGCTTGGGTGGCCGAGCAGCCTAAGGCGGTATCCAGATCTTGGGCTATCTGATCGGTTTGCAGACGAATCGCGTAACCGTAGGCGGATTGCCAGAAGTTGGCGCTGCTGGTATCTACACGCTCGGTGCGCTCAAACGGCCATTCGGCTTCCGTGCGATACAGGCGCTCGAAAACTTGCTCGCCGCTGTAGCTATCAAAGACGGTGATATTAACTGCAAAGTGGCGCTTCATCGGGCTGACGCGGAAAAAGGTGTTCAGACCGGTGACAGGGGCAGGGCTTAAATCAATCAGCTGTCCGGTCAGCAGATATTGCGCTTGCTGCTGCTCACCGGCGGCGGCCAGCCAGTTGGCTGAAGCATCCGCGGGTAGGTGCTCGTTCTGATAGCTGCGCACTTGCAGACCTTGCAAATCTTGGCGCAGTTGACGCTCCAGTACTCGTGGGTAATCCGAGTCGATATTGAAAATCGCGCCCAGTGAGGCTTGCGTCAAGTCATTGAGTGCAAAGCGGTAGACCGCCAGCGGCTTGCGATAACCTTGTCGGCGGCACAGGCTGCGATCAGGGGTGATATCGGCACGTAACGTTAGGGTAAAGCGGCCATTCTGAGTAGCGCTATTGACCACCGTTGCCGCATGTACGGGGCTGCCGGCGGCGTAACGAATGGTCTGGCCGTCTTTATCGCCGGAGAGTAGCGATGCGACCAGCGGTTGCTGATAGTTCATCGACACCCCGGCATAACCGAGCAGCTGACCGCTGGCATCACTGAGCGCGAGCGAGCGCAATTGGCTCTCGCTACCCGCCTGCGTCGGAATACTGACGGTGGTCTGATACCAAGCGGCATAAAGGTTGCTTGTATATAAGCTGCTGGCCAGCATAAGCACGGTGGCCAGACAGGTGGCACGCGGCCGGAGTGTCAATGTCATTACGTGAACCTGAATCGTGATTGCCCGCGGCAGTGGCTGCTGCCGGTGATAACTGTACCGGTTGGCGATGTTATGAGTAATGCAATTAATGTTCCGTTTCATCCGGTTCAAGTTTTTA
Source organism: Plesiomonas sp. ZOR0011 (assembly GCF_000800945.1). Lineage (NCBI taxonomy): Bacteria > Pseudomonadati > Pseudomonadota > Gammaproteobacteria > Enterobacterales > Enterobacteriaceae > Plesiomonas > Plesiomonas sp. ZOR0011. The sequence goes on along the minus strand of NZ_JRKB01000043.1, from coordinate 5,174 downwards.
CCGTAACGGGCGATAAGATAACAGAGAATGTGACTGGGACGCAGAACGTGAAGCACATGAAGACATTACTGCCGCTGGCGGCACTCTCCGGGCTGTTATTGACCGGCTGTGCCGGTAATCAACCCTCGGCAGATCAGCCGTATGTTATGGACAAGAATCAGGTTCAGGTGTTGCCACGCCACAGTCTGGACTTTTTTGTCGACGCGATGGCGCGTCAGTTGGTGGACTCCAATAAAACGCTGGCGGCCAGTGGGCCGATTGCAGTGGCCTCGTTCGTGGATTTACAGCAGATGGATCAAACCAACTGGCTGGGCAATCTGATGGCTGACTCCTTTATCTATCAGCTGCAACAGCGCGGCATGACAGTGCTGGACTATAAAACCACCGGCCAGATCCGAGTCACGCCGCAGGGGGATTTTGCCCTGAGCCGTAACTGGCGCGATTTGCAAAAAGCCTATCAGGTGAACAGCGTGCTGACCGGTACCATGTTGCGCCAAGGCTCCGGTATTCAGATTAACGCGCGCATTATCCGCTTTAGCGATCGCGTGGTGATCGCCACGGCGCAAGGCTTCTTGCCGGCAGACCGACTGGGGCGCAGTATCGGCAACCCGAATCTGGTGCAGATGCGTAATGGGATGATCGTGCGTGGTGATAACCGCTTTACGTCGCCAAGTATTGTGGCGCCGTGAGGGTAGGGAAACCGAGCTAACGGTTAACCTACGTCATCATGAACCTATTTGATTTATTAGTGACGTCAGCGGCGGTGACTTGCGCTGGCGCAGAGGACAAACAATGCGTAAGTGGTTAGGCGTAATCGGACTGTGTGGGCTGTTATTGGGTTGCGCCTCGTCGGGTAGCCGGCAGACACTGACCGCGGTCGGTTATGCCCCCATTGCCACTCAAAGCGGCAAAACTTTGCAGGAGCGGCAAATTCAGGCCATGCGAGCCTCGCGTTTAGATGCGTATCGCGATATGGCGGAGCAGGTGTATGGTCTGCGCATCAATACCGATTCGCAAGTCGCCGCCGATGGTGCACTGCGTGATGCGGGGATCCGCTCACAGGCGGCGGGCGTGATCCGCGGTGCGGAAGTGGTACGTAGCTATCCGGTTGGCGATAACTATGTGACTGAGCTGCGATTAGATATGAGTCAGGTCAAACAATTACCGCCACTGCCGGCACCGGCTAAACCGGCCGCGCCAGCACCGCAGCCAGTGATTTTGGTGCCAGCGCGCGGAGCGACTTACTAAACGTAACCTCAAATTAAGACAATAAAAAAGACAGATGCGCAGGACGACATCTGTCTTTTTTTGTGTGCTTTTTGTGTCTTTACCATTCACATCAACCGGCTCTGAGCAGCAGTCTGCGCGGTTAAGTGGCAATCTCTATTACTGATTACTGGAAAGCGCAAGTTAGCGAGGGGTTACACCCGAACATTATTCCCCAACGTAGAGGTATTACGGGTACGCCCTTCGGCATCGTAGGTCATCATTTCTTTACCGCGAATCGCCATCAGCTGACTTTCCAAACGGCTGAGGCTAATCCGCGCTTCTTTCATCACTTCGCCCAGCAATGCATTGCGGGTCTGACAAGAGCTCAGACTTTGGCGAATCGCGACCAAACGCGGATCATCGGCCAATAACTGGCTGCGCTCGGGATGCGCCGCAATCGCCTGATCGCCTTGTTGCAGGGTTTGCAGCAACTGATTTTTTTGCTCGCTCAATGCCTGAATTTGTTCGGCATCGTGGGCAATCAGAGCTTGCAGCTCCTGCTCAATAAGAGGATCCAGCGCCAGCAGCGTTTGCTGCTGCTGTTCAAGTAAGTCGTTGATGCTCAGCGTCATGATGATTCCGTTTCGGGGTCAGCGCCGCGCCGGTCTTCTGATGGCCGGTCTGACGTTAGTGAGAGCCTGACTCTAACTTAAGCAAATTCGCGGCCAGCTTTTCCGGATTAACCTGATATTCACCACTTTCAACGGCGGCTTTCAGACGCGCCACTTTAGCGCTGTCAAAGCTCATGTCACTGCTGACTTGTTTCGGGATCTGGCTCAATTCTTGTGCCTGTGAGGTTAAGGTAACACCGTCACGGGCAACGGCCGGCTGCTGTGGCGCGGCAGTCGCGTCGGCATTGACGGCTGCATTGGCGTTGGTGGATTTTTTACCCACCGGCGCAGAATTCATCTTCAGGGCGTAATTTAATTTATCGATGCTGCTCATGTTTATAGTCCTGCGGCGAATTGAATTTTAGTCATTCACTGTCTGTCGCTCTTGTTATAGCGTATCGGCGTAGCAAATGATTACTTGAATAATTATTTTCGCCTTTTTTGCTGTGCTTACCGGCAGTTAATAAGTGACAACCGCTTCACCAACACGGCTGACGACCGCATTAATCACGCGCTGCGAACGGCTATTGCGGATCTGAATAGTGTCGCCGACGGTGCCATTACCGAGCGCGGTGCCGGAGGCCACCACACTCAAGCCCGGCTTACCGGCTTTGAGTACCACGCGATCGCCTTTGCACACCTGACAAATTTGCGCGGTGCTGATAGGCGCATTGGCATTGAGTGGTTTGATGGTTTTGGCGCCAACCAGCTCGTCAACATTGTCAAAAATCCGTGCTTGCGCTTGGCGCACATCTTTATACACCACGTTCAGATCATCGGCCTGCAACACCGTATCGCTGCGCATCGCGCGGGCGCTCACCACGACTGGGCTGACCGACAAAATTTTGACCGGTACATACACTTGCCAGTTTTGGGTCGGGCAACGTACCAATACGGTGGCCCGTGAGGTAATAGTTTGCCGCCCCGGTAAGGTGGTTTCTAAATCGGTGGCACAGCGTTCAAATTTAAGCCGCGGATCGAGCGGCGTAACCCGAACTTGATGCTGGAGCGTGTTTTCTGACGGTAACTGGCTGATCACAAAGGATTCTGCGGCTTGCGTAATGCTCGATGGCTCCTGATAGGCGGGTTCAGCATTGGCGGCCATGCCATTTTCGTTTAAGAAAAGGCAGAATATGCCGATAAACAAACCAATAGGGCGAGTCGCCTTGGACACTGGCGTTGAGAAAAACACAAAACGTCTCCTGTTATGCAAAATACCTCTGATATCCTAAGGGGTATACGAGTTATAAGAAACACTTTAAATACCCCTGGGAGTAGCACGTTATGGCGGGAATTCTGGATTCGGTCAATCAGCGCACACAATTAGTCGGACAGAACCGGCTGGAGCTGCTGACATTTAAACTCAACGGGTCACAGCGTTACGGCATCAACGTGTTTAAAGTACGCGAAGTGCTGCAGTGCCCGCGCCTGACCATGCTACCGAATCTTAATCCGATCGTAAAAGGCATCGCGCATATCCGGGGTCAGACCATTTCGGTGATCGACATGAGCTTGGCGATTGGTGGTAAGCCGGTCGATGATCCGTCTAAGTGCTTTATCATTATCTCTGAGTATAACCGCTCAGTGCAGGGCTTTTTGGTGCAGTCTGTTGAGCGCATTATCAACATGAACTGGGAATCCATTCTGCCGCCACCAAAAGGCGCGGGTAAAATTAACTACCTGACAGCGGTGACTGAGGTGGATAAAGAGCTGGTTGAGATTTTGGATGTGGAGCGCATCCTGGATGAGATTTCACCGGTGCGCACGCACATCAGCCAAGACGTGCTGGATGAGACGGTGGCGCAGGCGCAAGAAGTGGTGAATGCCGGTAAGAAAATTCTGGTTGCCGATGACTCCAGTGTGGCACGTAAGCAGATTGAACGCGCGCTGACCTCTGTGGGGCTGGAATGCGAGATGGCCAAAGATGGCCGCGAAGCGCTGAATCGCCTGCGTCAGGTGGCATCGGAAGGCCGCGTAACGGATTACTATGCGCTGGTGATTTCCGATATCGAAATGCCGGAGATGGACGGCTATACCCTGACCGCCGAGATCCGCAGTAATGAACAGCTTAAAGGTCTGCATGTGATTTTGCACACTTCGCTTAGCGGTGTGTTTAACCAAGCGATGGTAAGCAAGGTGGGCGCGAATAACTTTATCGCCAAATTTAATCCCGACGAGCTGGCCGGTGCGGTTAAGCAGGCACTTCAGCAATTAGCAACAGAGTAATCAATGAATTCAGTAAGCATCAGTGATCAGGAATATAAAGAGTTCAGCCGTTTTCTGGAGTCTCAGTGCGGGATTGTACTGGGGGATAATAAACAATATTTGGTGCGCAGCCGCCTGACTCCGCTGCTGTCGCGCTATGGTTATGCTCATCTGTCTGAACTGCTCAAGCATACCCTGACCGGCATGAACCGTGATCTGCGGATGTCGGTTGTTGATGCGATGACCACCAACGAAACCCTGTGGTTTCGCGATAACTATCCGTTCGACATTCTGGCCGAGCGTTTGCTGCCTGAGCTGGCTCAGAGCAAGCGCCCACTGAAGATTTGGTCGGCAGCTTGTTCTTCTGGCCAAGAGCCGTACTCGATTGCGATGACAGTGCTGGAGACGCAAGCGCGCCGTCCGGGCATGTTGGCCGGTCCACAGCCGGTGCAGATCGTCGGTACCGATATCTCTCCGCAGATGTTGGATTTGTGCCGCGAGGCGGCTTACGACAATCTGGCGCTGGGTCGCGGCCTGTCACCGGAGCGTAAGCGCATGTTCTTTGAAGCGCTGCCGGATGGCCGGATGCGCCTCAACAGCAAAGTGCGCAGCATGGTGTCATTCAAGCCGCTGAACTTGAAAGAGAGCTATGCGCTGATGGGCAAGTTCGACATCATTTTCTGTCGTAACGTGCTGATTTACTTCTCCGCCGAGATGAAGTCTAAGGTGATTAACCAGCTGGCTACGTGCCTTAATCCGGGCGGTTATTTGCTGTTGGGCGCATCGGAATCGATGAGCGGCTTAAGTGAGCGCTTTGAGATGGTGCGTTGTAATCCGGGCATTATTTATCGCTTGAAGTAAGCGCGTAGGCCGCTGTGCCTACGCCGCATCGGTTTATTGTGTAGGGCCGGACACCACGATCAGCGCGGTTCCGCAGGCTGCGTTGATCAGCTTTCCGGTTTTCCCGGCCGTCCCCCGACCTCTGTCGGGGTTTTTTGTTTCGGTCGCGGGTGATTATCGCTACGTGCCGCGCGGCGGTGTTTTTATCCTTTCTTATCTCTTATCTCTTATCTCTTATCTCTTATCTCT
>NZ_JRKB01000042.1:0-59266 GCF_000800945.1 Plesiomonas sp. ZOR0011 | reverse complement strand
GGCGGTGCGGACGGGACTCGAACCCGCGACCCCCGGCGTGACAGGCCGGTATTCTAACCAACTGAACTACCGCACCGCGAAACTGTGCAAGCTTTCGCTTTTAAATCGGTTGTTGCTTTGAACCATGTTCCTGATAACACCTGTTCAGCGATATTCAGCAACATCATTCACAAAATAAGTGGCGGTGCGGACGGGACTCGAACCCGCGACCCCCGGCGTGACAGGCCGGTATTCTAACCGACTGAACTACCGCACCGCTCAATGCTTGCCGTCGCAAGCGGGGCGAATAATAGGGTTCATCCGCTAATGAGTCAATAGCCTTTTACACAAAATCTGCTTTTTTCACTTCATTCGCATAAAAAACCGGCAAAGCACTCTATTTTCAGCAAGTAAGCACATGCCATGACCCAGCTCTGCCGAGATCCCATCCCGCTATCCACGAGACTCATTGGGGCAGAGATACAGCGCCTGATGGCCCGCCAGCCCTGCAACCTTGCTAACGGTAGTACGTTTTAGCGCGAACTGGAGAGATCGCGCTGCCCGACTTTCTGGCTGCTGGCTTGCTGATGACGCAACACCTGCAAAGCCTGACGACGCTGATGAGCGCGGCGCAGGGCCATGCCGCACCAAATGGCCGCGCCAAATATGCCCACCACCAGCACGGTGCCTAATAGCACCATTTGCAGACGGTGTGAGCCTTGGTTGCGCGCCGCTTGCGTGACTGAGGCCAGCTCGGCCTGTGCCTGCTCGCTTAAGGCTTGCTGCTGCTTTTGCTGCGCCAGCTGATTAAGTAGCTGCTGGGTTTGCTGCTGACTGGTCACCACCATAAAGCGTTGCTCAGGCAATAACAGCGATAATGGTCGGTCGCCCACTTGCTGGGCATAAATCCACGCCGTCAGGCTGTAATTACCGATAAAGTCGCGCTGCGGGATCTCCAGACTCACGCTATTGCCATTGGCCGGTGCCTGTACCTGATATTCGGCATTCAGGCCGCCGGGGATCTTTTCATCTACCCGCACTAGCAATGAGCCGGGCACGATGCGCGTCGCATCACTGCTGACATCGAGCCGATGATTTTGACTGGCGGTACGCCCTTGTAAGAATTGTGCCTTTAGCGGCATTGGATGTACCGTAACCTGCTCACGAAATGGCGGTAGGTAAATGCCGTCACCGGTATTGATGGTCAGAACATACTCGCCGGGCGCCGGATTCACCGGTAATTGCATAGTAAAGATGCCATCGCCGGCTTTGGCGTCGAGATGTTGACCATCATCACGCAGCTCACCCGCCATTACTGCCGGGCGTCCAGCGCGTACGGTGTCTTGTCCAGCTTGTAAGGCGTGGTTGGCATTAACCGGCACAAACTCGGCATGCAGCCGCAGATGCTGCAAAATATCTGCGCGCAGCAAAGGCTGGTTGTTGACCAGCACCCGCGCAGTCAGTTTCAGCTGTTCATGCTGATACAACGGCTGCGGCATGCTATCGGCGCTCAGTTGCATGTCCGGCACTCCGATGAAGGTGCTTACCGTGCCTTCGGGGGCTGACACTTGCCACGGGCCTTGCATCGGACGATTGATAGTTACAATCTCCAATGTGGGCGAGCGCCACCAATGCACATCGGGGCTGTCCATCCTGGCGTTGAGCTTACTGCCATCCGGCTGCACTAAGACCAGTTGTTCTTGATTATCGCTGCGGCTGATCAGCAAAGTGAGCCACTGTACCGTGCGGTCGAGGCGAAAACGGTTCGCAAAGATGGCATCGTGCTCGACGGTAATGCTGTCCGGTGGCGTCATCGGCGCTGTGGCGTCAGAGTCCATGGCTGCCACGCTGGCCGATAGGGTCATGCCCAGACAGCAGGCCAACATACCAAACGCCAACCTACGAGGCCGTGTGAGTCGATTCGACCACCGAGTGATGCCCATCCGTGCCGTGATCGTAGCGCCGTTATCCAGCCCGTTGTGCATGCCCGCTCCTCACTTCTTGCTTCGCTGTTTGCGTCTACTGTGGTAAGCCGCGCTAAATTAAGTCATGGCGGCTAGCCACAGTCCTTAACTCAAACGCGCCAAAGGCATGAGCCCCCTTTCTTCTGAACCAGATCCAAACGGGATTCATGCGCTTCTAATTCATCGGCTGAAGCACGGACAACCTTTAGAGACAATTGTGGCACCACACTGCGCTGCACATCGCCTTGATGGTTGGTATTGTGCTCTTCGCTATCGCCGCTAAACGCCAGTGAGGTCTGACCGCCAGTCATCAACAGATAGACGTCAGCCAAGATCTCGGCATCGAGTAACGCCCCGTGCAGGGTACGGTGGCTGTTATCTATCCCGTAACGATCACACAAGGCATCGAGGTTATTACGCTTACCGGGGAAAATCTTACGCGCCATCGCCAAGGTGTCGGTGATGCGGCAGAAGGTCTCGGTTTTGGCTAACCCACGGTTTAATAGCTCAAATTCATAATCCATAAAGCCGATATCGAACGGCGCGTTATGGATTACCAGCTCGGCGCCACGGATAAAGTTAATAAACTCATCGGCGACAGCGGCAAACTCGGGCTTGTCTTGCAAAAATTCATCAGTGATCCCGTGAACCGCAATGGCTTCTGGATCAACTAAACGATCGGGCTTGATATAGACATGAAAATGCCGACCGGTTAAACGGCGGTTAACAATTTCCACCGCCCCGATCTCGATGATCTTGTGCCCTTCATAGTGCACGCCCAGTTTGTTCATACCGGTGGTTTCGGTATCCAGTACAACAATACGGTTTGAATCTGTGCTCATAGCGGTATTTATGTCAGACTTTGGGTTTAGAAAATAATAACGGGTTTAACCAAGATGCAAAAACAGATAGCCCTGTTTACGGACGGCTCCTGCCTCGGCAACCCCGGTCCCGGTGGTTACGGTATCGTACTGCGTTACCGCCAGCATGAAAAACAGCTCAGCGGCGGTTTTCGTCTTACCACCAACAACCGTATGGAGTTGCTGGCCGCAATCGTCGGTTTGGAGACCCTGAAAGAGCCGTGTCATGTAGACTTAACCACTGACAGCCAGTATGTCCGCCAAGGGATCACCAGCTGGATCCATAACTGGAAAAAACGCGGCTGGAAAACCGCCTCTAAGCAGCCGGTAAAAAATGCCGATTTATGGCAGCGCTTAGATTTGGCTGCCGCCCGCCATGATGTGGCGTGGCACTGGGTTAAAGGGCACGCGGGCCACCGCGAAAACGAACTGTGCGATCAACTGGCGCGCAGCGCCGCAGAAAATCCTACTCAGGATGACACCGGCTATCAGCCGGAGAGTTAACCTGCTGACAGGCACTGACCGGATACATCATTCGCGGGTTATTCAACGCCCGCTTAGAGCCGGTCAGGATCAGTGGGATGGTGCGCTTACGCGCCACCAGCAAGCGCCAACTGCCCAGCACCGGTAGATGGCAAGTGCAAAATCCCGCCAGTCGCCGCGAACTGGCTCGCCCCGGAAACGGTAGCATCGCCTCCGCATGGATCACTTCATAATTGAGCAGATGCAGCCAATCGGTGATCCGAAACGGTGCAAACATCCGGCACTGATAGGGAAAGCGGCGCCGCAGCAGCGGTACACAGCGGCCAATCCCCGCCAGACTAAACGGGTTGCAATCAATCAAAATCAGATACCCATCATCCACCAGCACTCGGTCAACTTCGCGCAGCACCGCATGCGGATCACTGGCGTAATCCAGCGTAAACGCCAGTAGCGCGGCATCAAACGCTTTATTGGTAAAAGGCAAGCAATCAGGGTCAGCCAGCACGCTAAGTTGCGGGCCTTCTGGCGCCACCGCCACATGGTGTTGGATGGGGGAGGCGGAGCTATCGAGATCTGCGCTCAGCGCACCTAACTTTAGTAGATGAAAACCAAAGATTTTCCCCCACCATGGCGCTAATGTCTGATGCAGTAACTCACGGTAACGCTCCCCTTTCGGGATCATTGACCAGCCCAATGGGGGCAAAATAACACGGGATGTACGAGCCGGACGAATCACTCTATTATCCTCGTAACCAGAAAGCCAACGCCAATGGCGTCAAGCACAACAACGCCCATCAAAGGGAACGGCACTACTGTATGTAACAGAACTGTCGCGGGACAAGTTACGATACCCATTATCGATACAAGTCCCTGTACACGTCACGACACAAGGAACTAGGCCATGTTACTCAGCATACCCGCGTTAACGGATAATTACATCTGGCTGTTTTGCCGCGATCAGCAACAGGCAGTGGTGGTCGACCCCGGTGAAGCCGAACCGGTGCTGCGCGTACTGAACCAGCAGCAATTGAACCTGCATGCTATTTTACTCACCCACCATCACGGTGACCATACTGCAGGGGTTGAGACGCTGCGCCGTCACTACCCCAATGTGTTGGTGATTGGGCCACAAGAAACGGCCGCCGTACAGCCGACGCATCTGGTACAAGGCGGTGAAACCGTAACTTTAGCCGATGCAGATCAGCAATGGCAGGTGATTGCCACGCCCGGTCATACCCTCGGCCATGTTTGCTATTACGCCGATGGCATCTTGTTTTGTGGCGATACGCTGTTTTCTATCGGTTGTGGACGTTTGTTCGAGGGCAGCGCAGAGCAGATGTATGACTCACTGCAACGCTTAAGCCAATTGCCGGACAGCACACTGGTGTGCGCGGCACATGAATATACCGCAGCCAACTTGCGTTTTGCCTGCCATCTGGAGCCAGAAAATCCGGCGTTAAATGACTACGCACAAGACGTTGCAACACTGCGTCATCAGCACTTACCGACCTTGCCGTCGACCTTGCGCCGTGAAAAAGCCTTAAATCCTTTTTTACGTTGTCACGCGCCAAGTTTGCGAAACGCGTTGCAAAAGTCGGGTAAAAATCCATCCGAAAGCTCATTTTTTGCACAATTACGTGCTCTAAAAGACCAGTTTTAAGCCTTAAGGTTGTCAGCCGGTGGTCAGATAAGTATTATTGCACATCTTTTAAGCAACAACCGACCGGAATAACATGAAGGCACGAGCACTGATATTTGCCTCCGTGTTGCTGGCCGGCTGTCAGGCGCCGAATCACGCGTCGACGCCGTACCCTAGCACGCAGGAGTCATCAGTTCGTGACGACGCTGACCCGTCATCGTCGCGATGGGCCGATGAACAGCTCGCACAGCAAAATGTGTGGGACTTCATTGGCAACGAACTGAAACTAGATGTACCGAACAACGAACGGATCCGCAGTCAAAAATCACGCTACTTGCGTAATAAGAGTCATCTCCAACGTGTGGCAGAACGCTCAGAACCTTACCTGTACTGGATAGTAGAGGAAGTGAAGAAGCGTAATATGCCGATGGAAGTCGCGTTGTTACCCATGGTGGAGAGTGCTTTTGATCCGAACGCCTTATCCAGCGCCAATGCCGCCGGATTATGGCAGATCACCCCGGCAACTGGCCGCCGTTTTGGTTTAGACCAAAACTGGTGGTATGACGGCCGCCGCGATGTGGGCGCCTCGACGCGCGCTGCGCTGGATCTGTTACAACGCCTCAACACCATGTTTGACGGCGATTGGATGATGACGCTGGCCGCTTACAACGCGGGCGAAGGTCGGATCCAAAAAGCCATCAAAGCCAACCGCGCACACGGTAAGCCTACCGACTACTGGTCCTTGAATCTGCCGCGCGAAACGGCGCTGTATGTGCCGAAAGTCTTGGCACTGAGCGAGATTATCCGCAATGCCGACCGCTATGCGTTAAATCTGCCGCATATCGATAAGTCTACGGCACTGGCACGGGTAAATGTGGGCCAGCAATTTGATCTGAATACTGCTGCGCAAGTGGTGGGGATGTCAGTGTCTGAATTGCAAACCCTGAACCCAGCCTATAAAACACTGGCCACGGCCCCAACCGGTCCGCACTATCTGATGCTGCCAAAGCAAAAAGCTAAGCAGTTTAAGAAGATTTTGCGCGAAAACGGGGATGATTTAACTGTTCGCGTGGTACGCCACAAAGTCCAAGCCGGTGAAAGTTTGGATGTGCTGGCGCGTCGTTACGAGATCTCTGCGCTGGATATCAAGCAGATCAATGAACTCAACGGGGCTGGCATTCGTCGTGGTCAATATATCTTGCTGCCATTATCGCAAAGCGAATATCTGGCCAAGAATAACCGCAGCGGAACTCGCAGTAGTGCGCAGAGCGGCGATGACAGCCGTATCGCCAAAAACAGCGTAACCAGCAGCTACAAAGTCAAATCGGGCGATACCCTGTCGACGATTGCCCGTCGCCATAACATGAGCAGCAGTGAGCTGGCCAAGTTAAACCGGATCAGCGTCAGCAGCCGTCTTAAGCTTGGGCAAACGCTGAAACTGAAGGGCGACGCGCCAACAGAGATTGCCTATCGCGCACGTAAAGGCGACTCTCTGTACAGCATTGCCCAACGTCACGGCGTCGCTGTCGATGACTTGGTGCGCTGGAATGACTTGAGCCGCAAGAGCGTCCTCAAGCCAGGCACCGTCCTGACGGTGAAAGTGAAAAGCTGATAACGCTTAAGCGTTATGCCAGCAGACAACAAAAAGGCAGCCGATTGGCTGCCTTTTTATTGAGTACTGATTTAGCTTCGATATGGGTTCGATATACAGTTTAATATGCGACTCGCTATACCGCCCGATATCTGGAACTACGACTGCAACGTCACAGACGGCGCTTGTTTAGCGACTGGATTTTTTAACCGCCGGATTTTTAACAGCCGAGGTGGTAGCCGCTTTCGGGTGCGATGTCACCGCCGCTTGCTGTGCTGCGGCGTCTGGTCGGCCAGGCAAACGGAAAGTCACCGCCAACGGATTATGATCTGACGCATCGGTATTGAGCACCGCCGCGTCTTCTATTTTCAAACCACGATAAAAAACATGGTCCAATGGATAGCCGAACGCCTGCTTGCGCTGATCTTGGGCAAACGGCACTTCATGCAAACCGACACTGGCCGCCATATGACGCAGCAGCGCCAGACGCGTGGTACTCCAGCTATTAAAATCACCGGCCAAGATCACTGGCCCTTGATGCAGGGCGATTTGTGCCATCACCTGATGTAACTGCTGCCGATAGGCCTGCACGCCCATGGTGAAGTTCACCGCATGCACATTCACCACCATCAGGGATTCGCCATTATTGAGCGCATACACGCTAACCAGCGAGGATTTCGGCAGCTGTAACCACGGCTCCCATTCGCGCAGCGGGCAATAGTATTCGGCATCAGCAGAAGAGAGTGTCATCACCCCCGCCATCTGCTCACGAATGGAAAATGCTGCCACTTGCGCCACCGCCGGATAGCGGTGCGTGGCATAACGCAGTAACTCAGGCGAGGCCTGCGCCTCTTGCAACAACACCAGTTGCGAGCCATGAGCAAACTCAGACAGCGCCTGTAGCCAGTCGCTACGCTGCTGTTTGTAGATATTCCAGACCAGCACTTTGAGCGAGTCGGCATTCAGGTACTGCCCCTGATCCGATTCACTGCCACAGCCTTGCATCACCGCCGCCGCTGCGGCAGGCTGATACTGCAAAACCACACTGTCATCCGGCACATCGACCGGCCACTGCCACGCGCCCACCGCCAGCAACGACGCTGTGGTGCCTAGCAGTAAACGTTTTTTACCTTTCATCCGACTGTAAAACCATCCGGTACGGGAACGTCAAATTTCGCTCAACCACGACACGCTAAGCGGCGCCGCGACAACCTGTTTTGCTACTCGGTACCGGCAACCTTGTGCTGGTCTTACACGGTATACAAGACCGCTAAAGTAACAAAAGTTGGCTACGTCGCCTAGCTAATTGGTGAAATTTTACGCACTGCATCAGCGGCAGGTAGAGTGTACAGCTCGTGCTACAGCGGACAAGACGGCTATAAATCAGCAACCGTCGCAGTACCACCAAGCTGACGCATTTGACGCAAAATCCACTGCTGACGCCGCACGACATAACCGGATGGCGCTTGCACCTTATAGCGAATCGGATTCGGTAACACCGCCGCCAACAGCGCTGCTTCACGGCTGGTTAAGCGACTCGCCGGCTTATGGAAGTAGTGATGCGCCGCCGCTTCAACGCCAAATATGCCAGGACCAAACTCAATGCTGTTTAGATAGACCGTCAAAATCCGCTCTTTACTCCAAAACGTTTCCAACAGCACGGTGATCCCCGCTTCCAGCCCTTTGCGCAGCCACGAGCGCTCGCCCCATAAAAAGACATTTTTGGCCGTTTGCTGAGTGATGGTCGAGCCGCCTCGCACACTGCGCCCACGCTCGTTGTGCTGCAGCGCTTTACGAATAGCGTCCCAGTCAAAACCAAAGTTTTCTGCAAAACGTTGGTCTTCGGCAGCGATCACCGCCAGCTTCATGGCCGGCGCAATCTGATCGCTACTGACCCAGTCATGGCGAGCGCTAAAGGCAAAATTACCTTGCGCATAGGCTTCCACATAACGCTCGATAATCACGTTGGGGAGCGCCACGGGCACAAAGCGGTAAGCCACAATCAAAGCGAGCAGCATGCCAAAACCGACCGCTAATAGCCGCGCCAGAATGCGTCGCCATCGTCTGAGCTTTTCCCTCATGCGCAGTGTTGATCCTCTACTGAAATGTGATTATCGAGAATGTAGCCAAGATTACTGACCCGGCCACGGCATGACCGGTACAGCAGTCAGCGAGTTCTTCGGTGAACCGTCCACGACGCGATCGGAATAAGTCAGATACACCAACGTATTGCGTTTCGGATCGTAAAAACGCACCACCTGCAATTTTTTGAAAATCAACGAGGTGCGCTTTTCAAACACCGATTCCCCATTGGCTTTACCGTTTTTAATGCGCTCCGACAAACTGATTGGCCCCACCTGACGACAAGCAATCGACGCATCGGAGGTATCTTCGGCTAACCCTAACCCGCCTTTAATACCGCCGGTTTTAGCGCGGCTCAGGTAGCAGGTCACGCCACTGACTTCGGGGTCATCAAACGCATCGATCACGATTTTATGATCAGGGCCAAACAGCTTAAATACGGTATCGACCGAGCCAATTTGTTCGGCCGACGCCAATGCAGAAACACTCAATAACGCTAACGCCAAACAGCGATGTAAAACAGTTTTCATGGTCATAAGGTCAATCTCTGTGCAATATGTCTAAAGCGCGCAATAACGAGCGGCCTAAATCATCAATCTGTAGCCGCCGGCTTGCAGTAGCCTGTACGGGTCAGCGTAGTATCGCGTACAAATATCTGTCATGTCTGGTGATTAACCGACAATGATAGCGCCAACTTTGACTGCTGCGCCTCTTTCGACTCCAGTATGGGACACCTTGTGGATTAAAATACACATTAGTCACGTATTTATGGTATTTATCTACAAAAACACACAACTTCTTCGATATGATAACGGGGTCAGTGCTGAGGTTTGCGGTATAGTATGTAAAAAAGATGCTACATTTTGCCTGCCAGTGCCGCTTGATTGATTAAACAAATAATATTAGTTACCTACGTGAAGCCGATATAATTTATCAGCACAAACAGAATGTCGAGTTAAGTTGAGGAACGCGTCATGGCCCAAGAGGCGATAGTCCGGGAACTGCTGCATTGGATTGAGACAAACCTAAGCAAGCCTCTGTCAATCGATGATATTGCAAATCGAGCTGGTTATTCAAAATGGCATCTGCAGCGGATGTTCAAGGATATTACCGGGCACGCCATGGGCGCTTATTTGCGTGCGCGCCGTCTGACCCGCTCCGCTCACGATTTACGCTCCACCAACCGCTCCATCTTAGATATTGCTCTGCACTACTGCTTCGATTCACAACAAACCTTTACCCGGGCGTTTAAAACTCAGTTTGACCGAACCCCTGCACAATACCGCCGTTTAGACGAATGGGATTGCAGCGGGATGCAGCCGCCATTGTTGCGCCTGTACAAGCAAGAATTACCTGAGCCGACCTTTGTGCAGTTGCCAGACATTCCTCTGCGTGGCAGCACCGTGAGCTATTCTATTTCCTATCGCCGCGACGGAACCTTAAAGCCACGCTCCGTGCTCCAACATTGGCAGAAATTTCGCAACCTGTTTACGGCCGATAAGCCGGTGCCACCGCGCTTTTTTGCCCTGCTCTCCGGCGAAACCAAGAAAACTAATGAAGACGAGCAGCAGCTGTATTACACCTGCGCCGTGGATAGCGAGTACGCGCCAGAAGAGGGAAAACTCAGTGAGTACCATATCCCTGCCGGTGAATACGCTCGCTTTACCTATGTCGGGACATTCCGCGGTTTAACCGAGTTCATTGTGCACGTGTATTGTGATGTGATGCCGCTGCACAAGCTGACGCGCCGCGCCAGCCCTGATATCGAAATTTTCCCCACCTCACCAGAGCGACCAATGGAGTTCGGGATCATCCAATGTGATTACTACATTCCGATCCGCCGCCCAGAAGAGTCTGCGCTCGCAGAGTAAAAAGTGCCGTATTAGCGCTGGATCTCATCCAGCGCTGGCAACAACAGGTGATGTGTATCGCCAAGGCGCTCCACTACCCAGCCACTCGCCAGCCAATCATTATCCTGAAACTCCAGCACCGACACCGAACAATTGCGTAAGCGAAAGCGGCGCTCGGCATGGGCCGGTAACCCAATCACATTGCCAATCAAACTGCCCAGCGCAATGCCGTGGCTGACAAACGCAATTTTACCCAGCCCACTTTCACTGAACTCATCCAACACCGCACGCATACGCAGGCTGACCTGTTGCAAGGTTTCCCCTTGAGGAATACAGCCGTGCGGCGTGCCATCTAAGATGCGCTGACGCCAACTGTGCTCTTCGGCCGTTAACTCATGCATCGCACGCGCTTCGAGCACGCCCATATTCATTTCACGCAAACGGCTATCGGTGCGCACCGCACAGCAGCACTGCTCGGCAATGCACGCCGCGGTTTGTTGCGCGCGGCCCAAATCGCTACTGATAATCTTCCCGATCCCTTCCTCGGCCAGATACTGACCGACCTGCGCTGCTTGCAACATCCCCAGCTCAGTGAGTGGGCTGTCGGTATGCCCTTGGATCCGGCGCGTGGCATTCCACTCGGTTTCTCCGTGACGAATCAGGTAAATTTGTGTCATTGTGTTCACCCAAGGTTATGTGTCATCCAAGGACATCTGTAGTCATTGTGTAGTCAGTGTGCCGGGAGTTATTTATGTATCATGTTGTTGTTGCCTCTGCCAACCCGTCCAAAATAAATGCGGTTCGCCACGCCTTTAAAGACGTGTTTGGCGACTGCCGCGTAGAAGGGATCGAAGTCGACAGTGGTGTGGCCGCGCAGCCGTTTGGTAATGAAGAAACGCGCCGCGGAGCCTACAACCGGGTACGCAATGCCGAGCTGGCCTGCCCGAAAGCCGATTTTTGGGTCGGGCTGGAAGCGGGCGTTGAAGGGCACCAAACCTTTGCTTGGATGGTGGTCTCAAACGGCCAGACGATGGGTGAATCGCGCTCAGCCAGCCTGACCTTGCCACCGCAAGTGCTGCAAGCACTCGAGCGTGGCGAAGAGCTCGGGCCGGTGATGGACCAACTGACAGGCGAGCAAAACATCAAACACAAAGGCGGCGCGATTGCGGTGTTTACCCACGGCGTACTCAGCCGTAGCAAGGTGTACCACCAAGCTCTGATTTTGGCGCTGATCCCGTTTATTAATCCGCAGTGGTTCTAAGACGCTAACGGGTTCAGGTTGTTTGCCCGCGTTGTTTGCTCACGTAGCTTGCCCAAGTAGTTTGCCCACGCAACTAACGCGCAATAGTGACCAAGCAAAAGCAACCCCGTGATGCCAGTTTGGCGTATCGGCACTTGGCTTATTTCGCTACCACTGTCGCTGCGACGTCAGTCAATAATTGCGCTTCTAACCATGCCCGCGTATCGGTAGGGGCCATTTTCAAACTGTTGGAGCCGCGCGTGATGGTGGCGATCCCAGCACCGAGTTCGGTTTTGATTTCCCGCTGACTCATCTCACCACGCAGCAACTCTTGCACGATCCGCACCCGAGTGCCGAGCGCTTCGCGCTCATCAGGGGTGAGCAACAGCTGCAATACCGGTACATCCTGCCCATCCTGCACCGCTTGGCGCAGCAAATCGATAAAGCCGCGCCACTCATCCTCGGTTTGTTGGCATGATTTTGACGGCGCCGTCGGCGTGCTCTGTTTCATCCGGATAGACTCCCTTGTTGGTCGAGCGACGGAGCGTCGCGATGCCTAAGATAGACCCGCGCGACGCTCCGGACTGATGTCATCAGTAACGTCGGCTCCATTCCGCCTCAGTTAGCACATCAGCCTGATTTTTCATCTGATAACGATAGAATACATCGTAGGCTAACACATTTTTGACGTATCCCCGGGTTTCGGTAAACGGGATACTCTCAATAAAGGCCAGCGCATCCAGACGCCCTCCGGCATTATTCAGCCAGCGCGTTACCCGTGACGGCCCCGCGTTATAGGCAGCAGTCGATAAAATCCGGTTCCGACCAAATTTTTGATACACCTCTTCCAGATAAGCGGTGCCCAACTGGATATTCACCCCCGGCATAAACAGCTGATTATCTTGCGTCAGGCTGATGCCATTTTTCTTAGCAGTGTGCTGGGCGGTTTTCGGCATCAGCTGCATCAAACCGCGTGCGCCCACCGGTGATTGCGCCTGTGGGTTCCAAGCACTCTCTTGACGGGCAATCGCCATGGCATAGCTCATCGAAATCGCTTTGTCATCGGTCGACTGGCGGAACTGGTTCGGGTAAGCCAGCGGGAAACGCTCATCGAGGTGATCCCACAACTTGCCGCGAATAGTGCCCTGCACGCTCAGATCGCTCCAGCCCTGCTTTTGCGCATAGCGCGTCAGCTCCGCTTTCACCGTTTGCGGTTGATGATCGATCAAACTGATCCACTCACTGCGCGCCAGATTGTGCTGATCCCAATACATCAGTTCGCGAATGCGCTGCACTTCCGGCCAGTTACCGGCATTCAGTACCTTGACCTGACGCGAATCATTTTTCACCACGTAAGGCTGGCCTAATTGCTGCGCCGCCACCATCGGGTAAAAACCACGACGTTCACTTAAGGTTTTCAGCAGCGTCTGAGCCTGCTTTTTCTGTCCTTTACGCTCAAGTACCCGCGCTTGCCAGTACAGCCATTCATCCTGCTCACGCGCAGAGGCCGGTAAACGGGCGATCCACTCACCGACATCGGTTATGTCATTGTGCTGTAGCGCCAAGCGGATCCGTTTTTCAATTAATGACTTATCACCACTGCGCCGGATCACCGCATCACGCCAGCGGATCTGCTCGCGGTCATCGGCATCCATCATCCGATTCGCCACCGCGCGCTCCATCTGCGCTACTTGCTCTTGGCTCATCGCCTGCGCTTTACTCAGCGGGCTAATCAGCAGGCGCGCATTATCCACATCGGCGCGCACCACGCGGTTAAAGGCAATTAAGGTCGCCTGACGCGCTATCGGGCTAGCGCCGTGGGTGCGGGCAAAGGTCAAAATGGTGTCTGGGTTGGCTTGCAGTGACAGCAACCCTTTGCCCATGGTCTGGTAGTTGGCCGGCAGCTGACGCCCTAAGTAGCTGAGCAAACTGCTGTTACCCGCTTTCATCGCCAGCAGCATCCGCTCCAAAATCGCCATCGGGGTATATTGATTGCTGGTTTGCCAGGCGGCGATTAGGTCATCACACGCATCCGGTAACGATTTGCCGGTCAACCAGATTTCGTGCGCGCCTTGCCAAGCTATCTTGCGCTCGCCGGTGGCGTAACGGGCATAGTAATAGCGGCACTGACCCGCAATCGAAGTCGGCGGCGTTGGGGTAAAAGTCAGTAATTGACGCCAGTCCTGCCGATTGGCCAGCTCCGCTTGAAAGCGATCGGTTAACCCTTTAGCCAGTGGCATGGTCGGGTAACGCTGCACAAATGCACGCACCTGCGCAGCAGAGAGCTGGCTCATATCCTGCGTTAATAAGCGGTATTCCAGATAGGGATAGAGCGGATAATTTTTCAATGACGGCAGCAAACCGGCGGCCACCTCCGGCTGCTTGTCATCCAAGGCCGTTTTGGCTTGCTGATATAACTGACGCTCTGTGGCGGTAGGCTGGGCCAACGCCGGTATGCTAATCAGGCCTGCTAGGCTCACCCAGCAAGCCCGGTAAATCCATTGGCGCAATGCCATCTGTTCACTCCTTGGTTAACCCTGATATCTCATCCTGCGATATTCCGCGGTTGAGTATAGTATGCCCGTTATAAAGAGACACTCTGGCTGGTATTTATTCCACCAATTGCATGCTGCTGGCTATGATACAAACTCCCTCGGTCGGCGGCGAGGCTCTGCGTGCGTTATCGGCGCAATTATTGCGTGCCACTTTACTCACCATCTTTACCCACTAGCGCATACAGCAACGCTGACCCAAAGCCAGATTCAATGGTAAACTAGGTACCTGTGTTCCATACATACCCTGCGGTATGTATCAGTCATGATGAACCCATTATTTATTAAGGTGTTATAACCGTGGCTCAATACGTTTATTCAATGCACCGCGTCGGCAAAGTGGTTCCGCCGAAGCGACATATCCTGAAAGATATCTCGTTGAGTTTCTTTCCGGGTGCCAAAATCGGTGTTCTCGGCCTCAACGGTGCCGGTAAATCTACTCTGCTGCGCATTATGGCCGGGGTTGATACCGAGATCGAAGGTGAAGCCCGTCCACAACCGGGGCTGAAAGTCGGCTACCTGCCGCAGGAGCCAAAACTTAATCCGGAGCACACCGTACGCGAAGCTATCGAAGATGCGGTAGCTGAGGTGAAAAACGCCCTGACCCGTCTGGATGAAGTGTACGCGCTGTACGCAGACCCAGAGGCTGACTTTGACCTGCTGGCCAAAGAGCAAGGCGAGCTGGAAGCCATCATTCAAGCGCATGATGGCCACAATCTGGATAACCAACTGGAGCGTGCAGCTGATGCGCTGCGTCTGCCGGCGTGGGATGCCAAGATTGGCAATCTGTCCGGTGGTGAACGTCGCCGTGTGGCTATCTGCCGCCTGCTGCTGGAAAAACCAGACATGCTGCTGCTAGACGAACCGACCAACCACTTGGATGCGGAATCCGTGGCCTGGCTGGAGCGCTTCCTGCACGACTACGAGGGCACCGTGGTGGCGATCACCCACGACCGTTACTTCCTCGACAACGTCGCCGGCTGGATCTTGGAGCTGGACCGTGGTGAGGGGATCCCGTGGGAAGGTAACTACTCCTCTTGGCTGGAGCAAAAAGATCAGCGTCTGGCGCAAGAAGCGTCTGCTGAAGCCGCGCGTCGCAAGTCGATCGAAAAAGAGCTGGAGTGGGTACGTCAGAACCCGAAAGGTCGTCAGGCCAAGAGCAAAGCCCGTATGGCACGCTTTGAAGAGCTTAACAACACTGATTACCAAAAGCGTAACGAGACCAACGAGCTGTTCATTCCGCCAGGTCCACGCCTCGGTGACAAAGTGGTGGATGTGGCCAATCTGGTCAAATCCTACGGCGATCGCACCTTGATCAACGATCTGTCGTTCAGTCTGCCAAAAGGCGCGATTGTCGGCATCATCGGTCCGAACGGTGCCGGTAAGTCTACGTTGTTCCGCATGCTGTCCGGCCAAGAGCAACCGGATTCCGGTACTATCACCTTGGGTGATACCGTGAAGCTGGCTTCTGTCGATCAGTTCCGTGATGCGATGGATGACAAGAAAACCGTGTTCGAAGAAGTGGCTAACGGTCAGGACATCCTGCGCATTGGTAACTTCGAGATCCCAAGCCGCGCCTATATCGGTCGCTTTAACTTCAAAGGCTCCGATCAGCAAAAACGCGTCGGCGAGTTGTCCGGTGGTGAGCGTGGCCGTCTGCATCTGGCCAAGCTGCTGCAAACCGGCGGCAACCTGTTGCTGCTCGATGAACCAACCAACGACCTGGACGTAGAAACCCTGCGCGCGTTGGAAAACGCCCTGCTGGAGTTCCCAGGCTGCGCCATGGTTATCTCCCACGACCGTTGGTTCTTAGACCGTATTGCTACCCACATTCTGGACTATCAGGATGAAGGCAAGGTGGAGTTCTTCGAAGGTAACTTTACCGAATACGAAGAGTGGAAGAAGAAGACATATGGTGCGGAATCTATCCAGCCGCGCCGCGCTAAATACACCCGTATGGTGAAATAAGCGTTCGTCTGCACATTTCTACACCGTGCCTTTGCTTCACATTAAAAAAGGCCGCGCTATGCGGCCTTTTTTTATGACCTTTTCTATTCCCTTTTTTGCAGCCACTTTTTTATCTCTGCGTTATCCCTGTCTCTTATTGTGGCGTCTTATCTTGCTGATCTTGCTGACGATATAACGGCTATGTCCGCAAAGGTTATTATTTATGCGAAAAGCGTCTAACTGTACGGATTGTCGCCACTTAATTTCGTAGTAAACTTACAAACATGAAAGTGATAAACATCACAAAATAGACCCAGCAGTTTCACTGCACAAGAGAGCAACACGGAGGTACATCATGTTTATCTATCCACCCACTGTTTACAGCACTAACCAAAACGATAAGCCAAGCCTGCTGCCGCTGCGTACCCTGCGCCGCTGTTGGGCGGCCATGATGAACCGCTGATCTGCGCTAATCGGCAGATACCGCGTACACACCGGAAGTGTAGTTTTATTACCTCATTCAACATGACGTAGCAGCCTCGGCATCCTCCGAGGCGCACAACTATAACGCAAGGTGTTTTATGTTCTTTTATCCGCCAACTCAGTATCTGACTAATCACCACGACAAACCCCGCTTTGCGGCGCTGTCGTTACGCTTCTGGCGTCGTGGTTAATCACCACCAGCAACACCTATCACACAACGGGCCGCCCACTATGGGCGGCCCGTTAGTTTTTTCCTCACGCCGACATCGCTAGCCAGAATGATGCTCAGATGCCCGCACCTTGCATGCCCAGCGCCTGCATTACAGATCGTTAAACACATCCAACGCATCGGACAGTTTTTTCACCCCGAACACCTGCATACCGACCGGCGGCTGTTTTGGCATATTGGCAATTGGCACAATCGCCCGTTTAAAGCCATGTTTGGCCGCTTCGGTGATTCGCTCTTGGCCACTGGGCACCGGACGGATCTCGCCGGCCAATCCAACTTCACCAAAAATCACCAGATCACGCGGTAACGGACGATCACGTAAGCTGGACACCATCGCCAACAGCAACGCCAAATCGGCGCTGGTCTCGGTGACTTTCACCCCGCCCACCACGTTGACAAACACATCCTGATCGGCCATTTGCAACCCGCCATGCCGGTGCAATACCGCCAACAATAAAGATAAACGGTTCTGATCCAGCCCTACCGCCACCCGACGTGGATTGCCCAGCATCGAATGATCCACCAGCGCCTGAATTTCCACCAGCAGTGGGCGCGTCCCTTCCCACACCACCATCACGGAGCTGCCGGGCGCTTCTTCTTCACCGCGACTCAAGAAAATCGCCGACGGATTACTCACCTCACGCATCCCTTGCTCGGTCATGGCGAACACGCCCAGTTCATTAACCGCGCCAAAACGGTTTTTGTGGCTGCGCAGCATACGAAAACGTGAATCAGTATCACCATCCAGTAACACGGAGCAGTCAATGCAGTGCTCCAGCACTTTCGGGCCAGCCAGCGAGCCATCTTTGGTCACGTGACCGACCATGATGATGGCCACTTGCTTGGTTTTGGCAAAGCGCGTCAGGAACGCCGCCGTTTCCCGCACCTGCGCCACACTGCCGGGCGCCGATTGCACATCGGCCATGTGCATCACTTGAATTGAGTCGATCACCATGATCTGCGGCTGCTCTTGCTCGGCAATCAGGCAGATTTGCTCGACGCTGGTTTCCGACAGCATTTTCAATTTATCGGTCGGTAATCCTAAACGGTGCGCCCGCATCGCCACCTGCTGCAGTGACTCTTCCCCTGTCACATACAGGGTGTTCATCTGCAGCGCCAAACGGCACATGGTCTGCAACAGCAGGGTACTTTTCCCCGCGCCAGGGCTGCCACCAATCAAAATGGCACTGCCAGGTACCACGCCACCGCCCAGAACCCGATCAAACTCCTTAAAACCGGAGGAAAAGCGAGGCAGTTCCTGTAGACTAATCTCGGCGAGGGTTTGTACCTTGCTACTGCCTGCATGACCGGCGTAGCCGCTCAAGCGTTCGTTACGACTGCCGGCCGCGCTGGCCAAACGCACTTCCGTAATGGTATTCCAAGCCTGACAGGCACTGCACTGCCCCTGCCAGCGCGGATAATCCGCGCCGCACTCATTGCACACAAAGGCACGTTTTGCTGCTTTCGCCACGGTAAGATGTTCCTTTAGTGAACTGGCAGTCGACAAAGGCCGCAAAGCCGCGCCATATCTGGCCACCGCCTCTGTCGTTACCGGATGGTTTTGTTAAACTGTATGCCGACAATCGGACTTTTTAAGCTTACGTAACAGTGATTGAGGATTATGCGTACTTCTAAACCGGATGAGCTCAATGCCATCCTACAGCAACTGATCCCTATGGGTTTGCATCCTAATTTGGATGATCTCATCCACAATATGTTGCCGGACAGTACGCCAAATGAACGCCTGCAACTGAAAATGCAGCTGCGCGAATTACACACCCCCTGTCTGCAACCGATCGACTTACGTAATCGTGTTGATGGCCGCTGCTATGAGCACCATATTCTGGGCCTCACGCACTGGCTGGATGATATCGCCCTCAACCTGTTTAAGCAGCAACTGGAATTGTATCAGCAACGCTATACCCGCGGGGTATACGATGCCGTGATGCAGGCCCACAATAATTTTAAAGTCCTGCACCAGAAAAAACAGCAGCGCAACAGCGAGCCTGAGCCAGATACCACCGAGGTAACCAATCCAGCCAGCAAAGCACTGGAAACCAAAAAGCTGCCAGTTAAAGTCGCGCGCTTTGGCTATCAGTTTATGCGCAACGAAATTCGCCTGCTGTATCACAGCCAAGTGCTGATCACCTTGTTGGAAACCCAATATCTGGTGCACGGCATAACGCTAGATATCTCGCTGGCCGGCTTGTGTCTGCGCGTTCCGCATGCAGTAGCGTTCAAGCTAGGACAAGAGCTGAACGTTCAGTTCGGCTCGCTGGGCGACAAACTGGGTTTGCCAGAGCTGCGTAATGGCGTCAATTACCTGATTGTCGGCATTGAGCGCCAGCCACAGCGCCAATTACTGCGCCTGCACATCAGTCAACCTGAACCTATCATGCAGCGTCTGATGGGCGCACTGGCACGCAGTGGCAGCAAGCAGGTACGGCTGAATGTTGATGATCTGCTCGAGCAGTTGCGCATTCGTGGCTTTGAGCAATCTTATCTTAACGCCACCACCACCTTGCCGCTGCTGATCAGTCAGCAAGGGACCTTGTATGCCCTGCACTCGCAAAATAACCGCGAGCTGTATCAATACTGGCACGATGAAGAGTATCAACCGGTGCTGGGGCGCTTTTTCACGCCTGAGCGCCTAAGCAAAATTTGTCCGCCGGGGGTTTCAACTGTTAAATCGCTGCTGTATAGCTTTATCCATCGCCAAGGCGGGCGCGCCTTTTTCTATTGCGCCCTGAACTCAGAGCTGACCGATCGCGCGCAGCGTAAACTGTTCTGGCATACCGGCGCGCGCCGACCGAGTTTCCGCGTACAGCGCCTGATCATCCGCCAGCTGACGGCCGATGATTTTAGCCCGCACGCGGAGCAGCAAACCCTGATTGCCGAGCATCAGTTAGGCGATCTGCGCTATCTGGTGTTACTGCAAGATTTAAGCAGCGAAGAGATCCGCAGCGAATATCAGCGCACGCCAAAGCCAAGCCTGCCTTTAGAGCAGCTCAACGAATACTGCTTACCGCGCCACAGTGTACCGACCTTCGAGGTCAACATGTCGCAAGAGCCGCGCCGTCAGGCGCCGCGCTATCGTCATCAGACCGAGGTGGAAGTGACCACGCCCGCCCAGCAAAAGGTGATTGGCTATACGGTCGATTTCTCGGAAACCGGCCTGCGCATCGTACTCGGACAACCGGTAGACGTGCGGCGTAATCAGCCGCTGCTGCTGGCGTTCCCGAAGTGGCAGTCACTGGATAAGCAAATTCCGCTGCGCAACTTGCCGTATCGGGTGCTGTATATCAACGCCGAGCAAAACCAGCTGGTACTGACCGCCAGTGGTCAGCCGGACGAACATACCGGCGTGCAGTTTATTCGCCGCTTGATCAACGCCAACCGCGGCGTGCTGCAAGAAGATACCGAACGTCAGCCACTACCGGGGATCATCGATATCTTCCGCCAGCTGACGGTGCCGCATCTGGCCAGCATTCCGATCTTCGTGGTGAAGGAAAATAACCTGTTCCGGCCAACGGCGCTGGGGATCACTCCAGCGACTTACCACCTAAACCACCGTCTAGGCCAAGACAGCACTGACGATCTGCTCGATCCGCTGCTCGGGGAATATTGGTCACAGCTAGTGTGTCGGCCGCTGAACGAGCCATCGCGTCACGCGCTGCCCACCGATGTGAAAATTTATCTGTCGCTGCGCCAAGAGCGCTGGCAGCACAAGTTGCACGCCAAAAAGTTGGAAAGTGAGTTTGCCTCCAAGCAAGAGCAAGCAGAGTTTATCCGCCACGCCATGCGCCACGGCGAATTTATCGCGCTCAAGTTCCAGTTAACCCGCTACCAGCGCAATATTTTGCATCCGAACTTGATGCGTGATTTTCATCAGTTGATCCGCGCTAACCTCAGCCAAGCACGCACGTTGGAGCAAGAGCTGCTGGCATTGTCGGCGATGATTGAGTTGACCGATTGCACCGAAGAAGTGCTGCTGCGACAAGAGATGCACGGCAGTTTGTCGGATAGCCACTAATCCGCCATGCAGTGCTTTGACCATGCAGCGTTTCAACCACGCTGAGCGCGATTGCGCAACATAACGCCAAATAAAGCGCAGCCAATCAACAATAACGGCCTCCCTAGGGAGGCCGTCAGGCTAAACGCGCAGCTATTAGCAATCTCGGCACAAACTGGCCGATAAGATACACAGCACGCCCATCAAATCCGCGTGACGGATCACCACCTTGGCCTGCGCTTGCACTTTCGGCTTGGCGTGAAACGCGATGCCTAAGCCAGCCGCTTGCAGCATTTTCAGATCGTTAGCGCCATCACCAATCCCAACCGTGTTACCGTGCGAAATAGCATATTGCAGCGCCAGTTCGCGTAACACCTGCGCTTTGCGCTCAGCATCCACAATCGGGCCAACCACTTCACCGGTTAAGCGCCCAGCTTCAATACCTAAACAATTGGCCTCGGCATGCACCAATTGCAGGCGCTGCTTGAGCTCATCGGCAAAGTAGGTAAAGCCGCCGGAGGCAATCGCAACTTGCCAGCCAAAAGCTTGCAGTTTACGCACCAGCTCGGTCAGGCCCGGCATCAACGGCAAACTGTCCAATACCTGCGCTAAAATAGCGCTATCGGCGCCGCGCAGGGTACCGACACGCTGACGTAAGCTTTGGGCAAAGTCTAACTCACCGCGCATCGCACGCTCAGTCACTTCAGCCACTTGTTCACCGGTGCCCGCTAAACGAGCGATTTCATCGATACATTCAATCTGAATTGCGGTGGAGTCCATATCCATCACCAGCAATCCGGGGTGACGCAGTGACGGCTCCGCACCCATGCGCGCGACATCCAGCTGCAATGCGTCAGCCGCCGCGGCAGCATCCGTCGGCAGCTCACCGGCTAAGCGAATGACCTGATAATCACTGACACGCCACACCGATACCAGCACGATGGCTTCGTCTAACTGACGCTGAAAACGGTCTAAACAGGCTTTATCTAAATTTTTCCCATACAGCAGCCATCCGCTTGCTCCCGCGGTATAATCAAGCGGCACCACTTCGCCCCGGCACAATGACAGCGGCAACAACGGCCAGTCAGAAATCGTCGACGGGAGGTGGGCAAAACTGACATCCTGATAATTCATGTGTGGCTTCCTGCTCTTGGTCCGTGAACAGCACGCAGGCGTCGTCTGCGTGAAGCAAAGTTGTGCTGATTAGGCTGATAAGAAAATGGCGCATAACGGCTTCGCACAGTCTGCTCTTCGCTGCATATCTCATGCATCAGCGGTAAAGCAAACGAGTGCGCGACGCAGTATTGCTGCATCAAACTATCCTATTGCAGGGCTCTCTGGCAACTCTTGCCGCACGCCGATGCGCGCAGATGCCGTTGAGAAACGACGCCGTGGATAAAGCGCGCCGCGGATAAAATGCGTCGAGGATGTCAGAGCGCGGATGAAAAACGCCACAAAAAAACGAAATCATAGGGAGCGTATAACCTGTACGCGCACTCCCTTGCTGTTACTGATAAATTAACGCTGTCGCCTTACTTGTTCGTGCGCACTGTTTACACTGAGATCTTCTGATGCCGATAATCAATTTTATCAAATATCACCTGCGCACTATCCTGATTTGCAGTATCGGGGCCTGTTTGCTGCTGTTGATGCTGCAATGGGCCAGCGTGTTTGGTATGAGTGCGCAAGCCTCGCGATCCAATCAGGTCGATCAGCTGGCGCGCACCTTAACGCGGCAAATCGCCGGTAACCTCTCGCCCCTGATGAATAATGACGACGCTTCGGATCATGTCAGCGCCCTGCTGGACAAACTGACGCGCGAAGATCGGATCTTGGATGCCAGCGTCTACCGCATTGACGGCACTTTAATTGCGCAATCGGGTACCGCAACGACAGTGCGTGAACGTCTTGGGCTGGAAGGCAGTCAGCGCAATGCGCTGTTTAATCGGCAGATGGTGGAAGTGATCACCGAAAATAATGTGCCACTGGGCTTTTTACGGGTGACGCTGGATACCCACGTGCAATCCACTGACGATCGCCTGATTGATAACACCACCACGCTGATCCGTCTGATGCTGTTGACCTCGGCGTTAATTGGCGCGGTGATGGCGCATATGCTGCTGAAAAACCGCACCTTCCATTGGCCACTGCGTAGCAGTGCAGCAATCGAAACAGCTGCCGCCGCGCCAAAACGCCCCGCACCCAGCGAGCCTTCGGTGGCCCAGCTCAAACAGCGCCGCCGCCGCCGTATGCCGGTGCGCAAGCCGCCCCAACGCCGTTAATACACGGCCAGCGTGCTCAACTGGCTGAAGTCATAACAAGCCATAAAAAAAGCGATGCCTTAGCATCGCTTTTTTGTACTGCGGTATCCCTTGTGAGCTTCCCCAAAGAGATGACCACTAAGGGACAGGATTACTCCTGATCGCCCAGCAGAACAGATTCCAGCGCGATTTCAATCATGTCGTTGAAAGTCAGCTGACGCTCTTCAGCCGTAGTCTGCTCGTGAGTACGGATATGGTCAGACACGGTGCAAATGGTCAGCGCTTTAGCACCGAACTCTGCCGCCACGCCGTAGATACCGGCCGCTTCCATTTCCACACCCAGCACGCCGTATTTTTCCATCACGTCGAACATGGTTGGATCTGGCGTGTAGAACAGATCCGCAGAGAAGATGTTACCCACGCGCACGTTAGTGCCTTTGGCTTTCGCTGCATCAACGGCGTTACGCACCATGTCAAAGTCAGCGATAGCAGCAAAGTCGTGATCCTTGAAACGGATACGGTTTACTTTGGAATCGGTGCACGCACCCATACCGATGATCACTTCGCGCAGCTTCACGTCAGTGCTCACAGCACCGCAAGAGCCCACACGGATGATTTTCTTCACACCGTATTCGGTGATCAGCTCTTTAGCATAGATGGAGCAGGATGGGATACCCATACCGTGGCCCATCACAGAAATCTTACGGCCTTTGTAAGTACCGGTGAAACCCAGCATGTTACGCACGTTGGTCACTTCAACTGCGTCTTCCAGGAAAGTTTCTGCAATGTATTTAGCACGCAGCGGATCGCCTGGCATCAGAACGACGTCAGCAAAAGCACCGTTTTCAGCATTAATGTGCGGAGTTGCCATTGTTATAGGTTCCTTATTAGTTATTGCTTTACTCAGACCAAACTTGACTCAGACTAAAACGTCAGACCGTATCAGAACAGAGGTTTACCAAAATCCATCGGGGTGGTACCAAAGTACCCTGCCAGCGTCTGCCCGATGTCGGCGAAGGTTTCGCGCAAGCCCAGTGAGCCCGGTTTTACTTTCGGACCGAACACCAGCACCGGAATGTGCTCACGGGTGTGATCGGTACCCTGCCATGTCGGGTCACAACCGTGATCCGCAGTCAGAATAAGAATATCATCTTCGCCGACCAGAGACAGCATTTCTGGCAGACGGCGGTCGAACAGCTCCAGCGCCGCGGCATAACCGGCAACGTCACGACGGTGACCGTACGAAGAGTCGAAATCCACAAAGTTGGTGAACACGATGGTGTTATCACCAGCTTGCTTCATCTCTTCCAGCGTCGCGTCAAACAGCGCATCGATACCGGTCGCTTTCACCTTCTTGGTGATACCGACATGGGCATAGATATCGGCAATCTTACCGACCGACACCACATGGCCGTTTTTCTCATCCACCAGCTTTTTCAACACGGTGTCTGATGGTGGCTCAACCGCCAAGTCTTTACGGTTACCGGTACGTTGGAATTCACCTGGCTTGTTGCCGACAAACGGACGCGCAATCACGCGGCCAATGTTGTAGCCATCGAGCTCTTCGCGCACGATTTTGCACAGGTCATACAGATTATCCAGACCGTAGGTCTCTTCATGGCAAGCAATCTGGAATACCGAGTCTGCCGAGGTGTAGAAAATCGGCTTGCCGGTACGCATGTGCTCTTCGCCCAGCTCATCCAGAATTTGAGTGCCGGAAGCATGGCAGTTACCCAAGTAACCTGGCAGCTTAGCGCGCGCTACGATGCGATCCAGCAGCTCTTGCGGGAAGCTGTTGTCGTGAGAGGAGAAGTAGCCCCAATCAAACAGCACCGGCACACCGGCGATTTCCCAGTGACCAGACGGGGTATCTTTACCGGAGGACAGCTCAGCAGCATGGCCGTAAGCGCCAATGATCTCTGCCTGAGGATCAAGACCTGCCGGGAAACGACCGGTGGATTCTTCGGCCGCTTTGCCAAGGCCCATACGGCTTAAGTTTGGCAGATGCAAAGGCCCTTTACGGCCGTTGTCTGCTTCACCGTTGGCGCACGCGTCAGCGATGTGACCCAGGGTATCCGCCCCAACATCACCAAATTTAACAGCATCTTCGGTAGCACCGATGCCGAATGAATCCAAAACCATGATAAAGGCGCGTTTCATGTGTGGCCTCCGTTAATTAAAGATCGTTCAGGCGAATACGGCGGTAGACATCAGGTGTCGGTGCCGGCGCTTCGCTGCTGATGGAAATAGCGTTCTGTATCGCGTTGGCAGCCTGCTGCCATTCGCTTTCGTTACGGGCATGGACGAGTGCCAGCGGACGCGAGGCATCCGCAATCTGACCCAGACGCAATACCTGATTAAAGCCCACGCTGTAATCGATGGTATCGCCGGCATTACGGCGACCGCCGCCCATCCCCACCACGGCCATACCCAGAGCGCGGGTATCCATGGCAGAAACAAAACCGTTAGTTAAAGCATAAACCGGTTTAATCACCGTAGCCTGCGGTAAATACCTATCGTAATGTTCGATAAAATCGATAGGACCACCCAGCTCCGCCACCATACGACCAAAGATTTCGGCCGCGCGGCCATTATCCAGCACCGCATTCAGTTTGGCGCGTGCTTCCGTATCATCGGCAGCCAGACCGGACACCTGCAGCATCTCGCTGCACAGCGCCATGGTCACTTCATACAGACGTGGGTTACGGTATACCCCAGTCAGGAATTCCACCGCCTCACGCACTTCCAGCGCATTACCGGCACTGGAGGCCAGCACCTGATTCATATCGGTCAGCAGCGCCGTGGTCTTACAGCCTGCGCCATTGGCCACGCCCACAATCGAACGCGCCAACTCTTCTGATGCGGCGTAGGTTGGCATAAAGGCACCGGACCCCACTTTCACATCCATCACCAGCGCGCCCAAACCGGCGGCCAATTTCTTCGACAAAATCGATGCGGTGATCAGTGAGATGGAGTCTACCGTGGCGGTAATATCGCGGGTGGCGTAAAAACGCTTATCCGCAGGGGCTAAATCACCGGTCTGGCCGATGATCGCCACGCCCACCTCACGGGTGATACGACGAAAACGCGCATTGTCCGGATGAATGTCATAACCCGGAATGGACTCCAGCTTGTCCAGCGTACCGCCGGTATGGCCCAAGCCACGGCCTGAAATCATCGGCACATAACCGCCACAGGCGGCCACCATCGGGCCTAACATCAAGGAGGTGACATCACCCACCCCACCGGTGGAGTGCTTATCCACCACCGGGCCCGGTAAATCCAGATCATCCCAGCGCAGTACCATGCCGGAATCACGCATCGCCATGGTCAGCGACACGCGCTCATCCATGGTCATATCCTTGAAATAGATAGCCATCGCCAGCGCAGCAATTTGGCCTTCGCCAATGCTGTTATCAGCCACGCCCTGAATGAAAAATCGAATCTCAGCATCGCTCAGGGCAATGCCGTCGCGTTTTTTACGAATAATCTCTTGCGGCAGGAACATGGTTCACTCCCTAAGACTGCGGTCAGGATACAGAACATCAAGAGTGCCGGCTGACCGGCACTCTGTCAGACTCGAGGTGCTCAAACACCTTCGGATTATCGTGGAGAACGGGTGCTAAACAGCGCGCCCTTAGTAGCTGCTGTTGCTAGTGGCATCATAGCCCAGGGTATTGAGCAGGCTTGCCAGCAGGCTAGAAGCACCGAAACGGAAGTGACGCTTATCCGCCCAGCCGCTGCCCAGAATGTTGTCAGCCAGCGCCAGATACTGCGCCGCTTCTTCCGCGGTACGCACACCACCGGCAGGTTTGAAGCCCACACGCTCAGACACGCCCATGTCACGGATCACTTCCATCATGATGCGGGCATATTCCAAGGTAGCGTTCACAGCAACCTTACCGGTTGAGGTCTTGATAAAATCAGCACCAGCATCGATAGAGATTTCAGACGCACGACGGATCAGCGCCTCTTCTTTCAGCTCACCGGTTTCGATGATCACTTTCAGCAGCACATGCTCGCCGCACGCATCTTTACAGGCTTTCACCAGGTCAAAACCAACCTGCTCGTTACCCGCCATCAGAGCGCGGTATGGGAATACCACGTCAACTTCATCCGCACCATAGGCCACTGCCGCACGGGTTTCCGCCACTGCAATCGCAATGTCATCATTACCGTGTGGGAAGTTAGTCACTGTAGCAATGCTGATGTCTGGTGTACCTTGCTCACGCAATGTTTTGCGCGCAATCGGAATAAAACGCGGGTAGATACAAACGGCCGCAGTTTCGCCAGCCGGGCTTTTGGCCTGATGACACAGCGCAATCACCTTTTCATCGGTGTCGTTGTCATTCAGTGTGGTCAGATCCATCAGACGCAAAGCGCGCTGTGCAGAAACTTTAATATCAGTCATGTGACTCTCCAACTCAACAAATCACTCAAAATTTGGGGCGCCGGCTGTCTGCCGGCTCCTGCGAGCGTTGGCGAGCGGACTTGTTCCCTGAAGACTTGAACATGATTTATTCGGCAATCATTGCCTGTTCAAGCGACATCCCTTTCACCGCACCCCTGCATACATCAGGGCTTAATTCCAGCGGTTAGCAAGCTAATTACCCGACAATTTCACAACACTGCCACTCTTGTTGCAATGCTAAGGAATTATAACATGAGACGATTCACAAAATATCGTACCGGAATCGTTTTCGTCAGCAGCCAAAATTCACGCTTCACCGGCTTGGTCAGTAATTTAACGCGCGCATCTCGCCGTCAACGCCCTCAAATTACTCGTCCACCCACACCCAAAATCACCACCATGCCGAGAGCCCAAAAGCAAAAATTCAGTCAGGGATCACCAGACAAAAGACAAAAAGATGAGAGATGAGAAATGAGAGATGAGAGATGAGAGATGAGAGATGAGAGATGAGAGATGAGAGATGAGAGATGAGAGATGAGAGGATCATCATGCAACCCAAAACAACCGGCCACAACAACGCGCTCTTATCCGTGCTCTTATCCAAAGAGAAATCCAGATAAAAAAATAACGCCACTCCTTACGGATGTGGCGTTATCACGTTTAGCATTCAATGTAACGGCATGACTGACCGGCTTCACCGGCCAATCAATAACGCTTACAGTGCCAAGAAGAAACCAGCGATAGTTGCACTCATCAGGTTAGACAGCGTACCCGCAACCACCGCCAACAGACCCAGACGGGCGATGTCGTGACGACGCGTTGGTGCCATGCTACCCAGACCACCCAGCAGGATAGCCACAGAAGACAGGTTAGCAAAACCACACAGAGCAAAGGAAATGATTGCTTTAGTGTGTGCAGACAGCACTTGCAGGCCAGCCGCGGCCACTTCTGCATCTGGCTTCAGGTACGGGGCAAAGTTCAGGTAAGCCACGAATTCGTTCACGATCACTTTCTGACCGATGAAAGAACCAGCGACATTCGCTTCGCTCCAAGGTACACCGATGATGAACGCCAGAGGAGAGAACACGTAACCTAAGATCAGCTCCAAAGACAGCTGCGGATAACCGAACCAGCTACCTACACCTGCGAAAATACCGTTGATCAGCGCGATCAGACCGATAAACGCCAGCAGCATCGCACCTACGTTCAGGGCCAGTTGCATACCAGATGCGGCACCGGCAGCAGCAGCATCGATAACGTTAGCTGGCTTGTCTTCCGCGTTGGCAGTATCAATTTCGTTAGTATCGCGCTCAGCTTCGGTTTCAGGAACCAGCAGCTTAGCGAACAGCAGACCACCCGGTGCGGCCATGAAGGACGCAGCAATCAGATACTCCAACGGCACGCCCATCGACGCGTAACCCGCCAGTACGGAGCCCGCTACGGATGCCAGACCACCACACATTACCGCAAACAGCTCAGATTTGGTCATGGTCGCGATGTATGGACGAACCACCAGCGGCGCTTCAGTCTGACCCACGAAGATGTTCGCTGTTGCAGACAGAGACTCAGTACGAGAAGTACCCAGAGCCTTTTGCAGCGCACCACCTAAAATCTTGATAACCCACTGCATAATGCCTAAGTAGTACAGCACCGCGATCAGGGAAGAGAAGAACACGATAACTGGCAGAACGCGCAGGGCGAACACGAAGCCACCGCCGCCAAATACTTCGAACATTTTGTCAGAAGTCAGGCCGCCGAACAGGAAGTTAATCCCTTGGTTACCGTAAGCAATCACGTTTGCTACTGCTTCGGACATACCCAGCAGCACCTTACGGCCCGCTGGTACGTAAAGTACAAAGGCACCGATACCAGCTTGGATAGCAAATGCGCCACCCACTGTACGTAACTTAATGGCTTTACGGTTGCTGGAAAGCAGTACTGCAATTCCAATCAACACGGCCATGCCAACGAGGCTCATAATCAATTGCATGGAAGAAGATCCCTATGGTCTGGACACAGCAAATAATCGTATCAAAATATATCAGGCGAATTTAAACGAGGCTCACCTTGAAAACGGCGCTCATTATACATAGGGGAAGGGTCTCTTTCTTTACTCACATCACAAAAGTTACCCACCTTCAGAAACAATTATCATAAACACTAGACACCGATCACACTAATGACACCTCGATACCAGAGCTGACGCGCGGTTAATCGCTTGCGTTCACTCACAAATTTAGCATTTTAACGCTGTTTTTATAGACAATTTCAGCGATGTAATCCGGCGATTCGCTACGCAGTTCACACAATGCCTGAAAGACTTGTTGTACCCGCTCAGGCCGATTCGGTTGACCTTGATAACCACTTAATGGCATATCCGGCGCATCCGTTTCTAACACCAAACACTCCAACGGTAGCGCCGCCACCGTACGGCGGGTTTTCTGCGCCCGCGCATAGCTGATCACGCCCCCTACACCAATACAGAGCCCTAACGCCACAAAAGCCTGCGCTTGTTGCAGTGAGCCGGAAAAACCGTGTAACACACCGCCTCTTGCCGGCGGACAGCGGCGCAGTTCTCGCAACAACAGATCGTGGCTTTTGCGCGAGTGCAACACCACCGGCAGCGCAAAACGTTTGGCCAATGCCAATTGTGCGCGCAGCAATGTGATTTGCCGCGCCAGATCCGGCTCCGGCATCCATAAATCCAACCCGATCTCACCGATCGCCGCCACTTTTAGCGGCCGCCCGTCATCAGTGCACAGTGCTCCGGCGGCATATTGGGTTAATAGCGTCTCTAAGTGGGCCAGCGCACTCTCCGTGTGCTGCGCCACAAAAAGCGGATGTAACCCCAAAGCGGCATAAATCCCCTCCTGCGCCGATAGCGCCAGCACGGCGGCAAAATTTTGCTCGCTCACCGCCGGCACCAACATGGCCGCTACGCCTTGAGATCGCGCCTGCGCCCACGCCTCCTCACTGTGCCCTGCAAACGGCGACGCATCAAAATGGCAGTGCGTATCAATCAATGGGTATTGATGAATCAATGTTTCTGTCTCTATCTGTGCCAAGCGAACTCCCCTTGTTGGCTCACGCTGCTTTTCTCATCCTGACCATCAGCCCCCCGCCAACACTTACCTTACGCGCCCCCCCAACAGCGTGCCGCAGAGCACAATACGGGCGCAAAGCACACTTTTTTGCTCAGCGACTCGCCAATTCCTTTATGCTGTCGGTCAGTTGTTTTACCCTGTGCCTATTTATATGACGAAAAGGATGACGCAACCATGTCATTACTGAATAAACTACGCTGCGCCATGACGATGGGGCAAGGTCTGGCTCTGCCTGAGCACTCTCCACAAGAAAATGATCAGCCATATCAGCTGTTTCAGAAGTGGTTTCACGATGCCCAAGACTCCGGGATTATCCTGCCCGAATCGATGACGTTGGCCACCGTCAGTGCCGATGGTCAGCCTTCCGCACGTATTGTACTGCTCAAAGATGTGACCGAAGACGGATTCACCTTCTACACCAACTACGAGAGCCGTAAAGGGGAAGAGCTGGAGCAAAACCCGAAAGTAGCGCTGGTATTCCACTGGAACATCTTGCAGCGTCAGGTACGCATTGAAGGCACTGTCGAGCGCGTCAGCCGTGAAACCTCAGATCGTTACTTCCAAAGCCGCCTGCGCGGAAGTCGAATTGGCGCTTGGGCATCGCATCAATCGCGTCCACTGAGCAGTCGTGAAGAATTGGAGCAACGCGAAGCGGAGTTTGCTAAGCAATTCGCCGGCGGTGATGTACCGCTACCACCATACTGGGGTGGCTATCTGGTGCGTCCACATGCCATCGAGTTTTGGCAGGGCAAAGCCAGCCGTCTGCACGACCGCATCCGCTTTGAGCGCGTGGGCGAAAACTGGCAGCCACAGCGCCTGAATCCGTAATCGCTGGCGCGCTGTCGCTGTATTAGGAATCGCGGGAATAGCGCAACGCGCGCGCCCATGACAGCGCGAAAAGTAATGTCGGTGGGCGGAAGCTCCGCCCTATTATCGGCCTTACTCATCACCGATAGACTCATGCCATGCGGCAGCCAAAGTCGAATACTTCGGCTGCCATCTTTCCTTCCTGCACAAACGCGCTCGTCTTCTGTCCGGGCAAAACTAACCTGCACCACCCCCACCGAAAGCAAACATAAAAACGCACGCAAACAACATATAAATTCAATTTAAGCAAAAAATTTAGCTGCCCGTGCTGAATTTAGCCTGCTATGCCAGTGTATATTAAAACAGCAGTTGACAAACTTGGTTACAATGGGAAATTATCGGAAAAGGTGTCCTGACCTGCACAAGGTGAATCTGAACACAGGTGGCGCACTGAGCGGACACAGCGCCTGCCTGTTTATTGAATGAACAAATAAGGAGTTATCATGCAAGAGTCAACCCGAGCACGAGTAGCAGCCATCATCGGTGCGGCAGCGCGTGATAAACGGGTGCTGTCTGTCTATGATTATCACGCAGGACGCTACAAGAACACCCAGGTCAAGATCAGCAGTGGCCGGATCCGCGGTTATGACGTTAACAGCGGCAGCCACTTCATGAGCAATCAAGGGCGCCCGGGCAAACTGGATTTTTATGATGCCCAGACTCGCTCAAAAATTCAGCTCGAACTGAGCGGTAATCGCTTTAAAGGTTACGATTTCCATACCGGAAAATATTTCCACGGCAGCGTCAACGGCCATGCCATTGGTCTGTACGACACCGAAACCGGTCGGGTATATAATTATTCAGCCTGACACAGCGTCAGTTCGACGGTCGGCAGCCTGCTCTCGAGCATAAAGACGGCCATAACATCGACCATAAAAAAGCGCCTTGCGGCGCTTTTTTGTTCTGTCTGACAGCGTGGCATTAATGCTCGCGCGTTTTGCGGAATTTCACTTCCGGATAGCGTTCTTGCGTCAGGTTCAGGTTAACCATGGTTGGCGCGATGTAAGTCAGGTTATCGCCGCCATCCAGCGCCAAGTTCATTTCGTTCTTACGCTGGAACTCGTCGAACTTCTTGGCATCGTCACACTCAACCCAACGGGCCGTTGACACGTTCACCGACTCATACAGCGCATCCACGTTGTATTCCGACTTCAGACGCGCCACCACTACGTCAAACTGCAGCACACCGACCGCACCCACAATCAGATCGTTGTTGATCAGCGGACGGAACACCTGCACGGCACCTTCTTCAGACAGCTGTACCAGACCTTTGAGCAGCTGCTTTTGCTTGAGCGGATCACGCAGACGAATACGGCGGAACAGCTCTGGCGCAAAGTTCGGGATCCCGGTGAACTTCATATCTTCACCTTGGGTGAAGGTATCACCAATCTGGATGGTTCCGTGGTTGTGCAGACCGATGATATCGCCAGCATAAGCCTCTTCAGCCTGCTCACGATCGCCGGCCATAAAGGTCAGCGCATCAGAAATGCCCACATCTTTACCCAGACGCACATGGCGCAGTTTCATGCCCTTTTCATACTTACCGGACACGATCCGCATGAAGGCTACACGGTCACGGTGCTTCGGATCCATGTTCGCTTGGATCTTAAACACGAAGCCGCTGAACTTCTCTTCTTCCGCCGACACGGTACGGGTATCGGTCTGACGTGGCATTGGCGCGGGCGCCCACTGCACCAGACCATCGAGCATATGATCAACACCGAAGTTACCGAGCGCGGTACCGAAAAATACAGGAGTCAGCTCACCGTCTAAAAACGCTTGCTCATCAAACTCGTTAGACGCGCCTTGTACCAGCTCCAGCTCATCACGCAGCTGCGCCGCCAAGTCTTCACCCACCGCTTTATCCAGCTCAGGGTTATCCAGACCTTTAACGATGCGCACTTCCTGAATGGTGTGGCCCATACCGGTTTGATACAGGTAGGTTTCATCTTTGTACAGATGGTACACACCCTTGAACAGCTTGCCGCAGCCAATTGGCCACGTGATTGGCGCACAAGCAATTTTCAGCTCGCTTTCCACTTCATCCAGCAATTCCATCGGATCGCGGATGTCACGGTCAAGTTTGTTCATGAAGGTCAGGATCGGCGTATCACGCAGACGGGTAACTTCCATCAGCTTACGGGTACGATCCTCAACACCTTTGGCGGCATCGATCACCATCAGACAGCAGTCAACCGCGGTCAAGGTACGGTAGGTATCTTCCGAGAAGTCTTCGTGACCCGGGGTATCCAGCAGGTTTACCAACGCATCGCGGTACGGGAACTGCATTACAGAGGTGGTAATCGAGATCCCACGCTGCTTTTCCATCTCCATCCAGTCGGATTTCGCATGTTGGCTTGAACCACGACCTTTTACCGTACCTGCGGTCTGAATGGCCTGTCCGAACAGCAACACTTTTTCCGTGATGGTGGTTTTACCGGCATCCGGGTGAGAGATAATTGCAAACGTGCGGCGAGTAGCCACTTCCTCTAGATATGACATAAAGCTTGGCAAATCCTGTAATTAATAAAGGAGATACAAGACTGGGTTACTATCTTGCCCTCTTCTGCAATACACGCAGTCGTACCGCGGTCGCAAACCGACGCGCCATACCACCTAAAATCAGTACTAATGATAACAACAGAGAGAACCGACAGTCTTGAGTCTGTCAGGCCCGGAACGGCCGCAGCCGGAGGGGCCGGATTATAGCTGAAAAATAGAGCAGCGTCAGCCCGCTATCATACGCGCTATTATCCTCCCCATACATGACGAAAAAGGCTCAGATCACCGATTTCAGTGACCTGAGCCTATCCATGCCTACTACGGTGATGAGGAATTGAGCACCACCGAGTACCAGCGGAGCCTATTTCGCCGAATGTTATTTCACGCTAAACAGATACGTTTGCCCACGTAGATTGTGCATATCCACCATCACTTCTTTATGACCGCTAATCTGTACACGGTTTTGTGGATCAGAGATGATTTTCACCGGTTTGTTAAAGCGCAGCGTAATATGCGCTTGTGTCTGCAGAGGATCGGTCAACGCAATCTGCTTTCGCCCTTTCTCTTGCTTAAGTAACAGCGCGGCCGCGCCTGACACGGTGACATGCGGAGTTACCGCCACCTCTTCGATGCCCCACACCGTGGCTGCCACAACACCTTTCTCTGGATAGCTGGCAATATGGGCGCTCTCGTCCTGACGCACGAGTTTGATTGGAGCGTCTTGTACGTACTCATCCAAATCCTCCGCCTCAGGTAACCAGATATAGGCATAGCGGTTATTTTGCTGGCTGTGGCTTTGTGTTGCGGTAATAAAGTTTGCCGTTACTTGACCGGATTTAGTGCCAATCTCGCTCCAATCTCCGCTGCGCCGGCTTTGAGTTAAGTTAATACTCGTTGGCTGTAAAAAGAGGTAACCACTGCCTTTCCCCTCTGCCGAGCGGGTGAGCCGAATACTTTTGGCCGTTACCTGTGCTTCGCCCTGCCATGGCTGACCATCCAGATACACATTCACCGTTTGATCCTGAGACAACTTGCGATTCAATACAGTGGTAGTCACGTCTGCACCAATATGCGACTGAATATTTGAGCCAACAAACACAATCTCGTCATCGAACATGTACCAAGACTTTTTGGCGCTCAAGGTGTCATTCCAGTTAGAGAACTCCATCCCGACAACGCCCATCTCATCCAATTTAGCGCCACCAACCCAGCCCATGGTGGTTTTCGAGCCGCCTTTGAGCTGATTACGTTGCCCTTGGCAGTCAGCCATCAATTGGTTATCAACTGTAGTCCCCTCCAAACGGTAACTGTCTACCGCTGGCCAGAAATCTTGATAGCTGTCGAGCTGATCGGTATAGAGATACGCCATGCCATCCCCAGTGAACCAGCCGCGGCGATTCTCCTCATTCATGCACTCAAAATTACCCGTTCGATTGGAGTGCAATGCCAGAGCAAAAGCCCAGTCATCTTGACGAAAGACAGCTCTTTCCATAGCGGGGAAATAATGAAAGCCCTCCGCTTCATCCTCATACTCTTCAATGCGCGGATCACTAACTAACTCTTTGGCTTTTAAGTAATTGCCGACATGGTTAATCGAAGTCAGTGGGTTTAAAAGCGTATCCGACGTAATTTGCTCTTTAATCAACTGCTTTAGTCGCATTTGATATTCAGGAGCCGCAGCATCGATATAATACAAAAGAGAGTTGATGACATTATGACCAACTTGATGCCCTTGCTCCTGCGGTCGAGAAATCGCTCGCCCGTTAACAAATTCCATCATGGTGCCGCGAAATAAGAACGGCGCGTAACTTTTGAAAATTATCGGATAAATTTCCTGCAACTTAGGATCTGTCGCTTGCCAAGGTGAACCAGCAACTAAATCAATTAACGCGCCTAATCCCCCTAACAACACATTGCCATAAGTGCCGTTGTAAGCAATATCATAGTGTTGGATGAAACTGCCATCCGTATAAAAACCATCTCTGGTGCTCACATATTCAACCACCGGAGATAACGCCGTTACCGCAGCATTTATCTCTGCCGCATTATTGTCGAGCACCCCGCGCAGCAACACCACTTGACTGTTATCTGTTCGATTTCCGCCCGTAGACTCCCGGTATTTAGGGTTACTGGAAGTATCGGCACCCGGACCTGCACCAAGATGGGTCGGTAATGGAGTAAAATAGCGGGTAGCGGCTGTATTTGCTTGAATTAACTCACTCGGTAACTGTTCATACAGTACGATTAAAATATTGTGGATATCTTTTGGGATCCCGAGTTCCCAATGCCACCAATTCCCCCATTCCTTAACGCCGGGTTTATAATAGCGCTGATTAAGAAACGCTAAACCATCAATAATGGATTGCAGTAATTGAGGTTGCTGATACAACTCTCCGCCCGCCATTTGATAGGCTTTGGCCATACTGAACAGGCGTTGATATGAGCTACGTAAATTAGCGCCCAGTTTCTTTTTACCCGCGTCGGTCACGTCATCTAAAGGCAAATCGCGCCACAAGCTCAAACGAGATTCAGCAATTAACATATTTGCCCACTGCTTATTCGCCTCGCGATTCGTGGTGGCAATGCGCGCTAACAGCTCTTCATCTAATTGTGCTGAATCAGTACCTAAAAAACCGCTGCGCCATTTACTACGTAACTGCTGGTAATCACTTTCGGCACGTATATCCATCAACGCTGCCGTTTCTGGCTCACTCAGGGCGTAACTGGCTTGTGGACTTAGCACTAATGTCGATAGCAGAGAGAGCAAAAAGACTCGGCTAGGCTTGGTACGTCTACTCATTCAGATTCACTCCATTACGATAGCCCTCAGGCAATCAGCAGTGCCAAGGCGGGCTTAATTCCATGTGTAGAGAACAGACAATAAAAAAACAGCTGGCATCAGCCAGCTGTCGGTAAGCATTATTTTGTCAGCGCAAGCAAAGCCGAGCCGGCTAATAAGAAGGCACCTGCGCCGTAGTCGATATTATGTTCCGCCCGTACATCACGCGGATTGAACGCCGGTAACTGAACCCACCCCAACATGCCGTTGTCATGAATACAGCTCAGCAAGGCCAGCCATGCTTTTTCAATCACCGGCAAATAGGTTTCACGGTCTAAAATCCCAAGACTGATGCCACGCGCCAGTCCATAACAGAACAACGCGGTAGCACTGCTCTCTTTTGCTGGGAAACTTTGTGGGTCAAGTAAGCTAGTACGCCACATGCCATCCGCTTGCTGATAAGGAATAACCACCGCAGCTAATTCTCGGTAAGCACTAACATACTGCTCACGCGCAGCAAAATCCGCAGGCATACGATCCAGCAAACGAGGCAGCGCTGCTAACACCCAGCCAATCCCTCGGCTCCAAAAAACTTTCTCGCCGTTGCTTTCGCGCAGTTCACCGCCTCGACCATCTGGGATATAGCGTTGATCGCGATAAATTAATCCTGTTTGTGGATCTTTGAGATGCGCCATCGCATCCCAAAATGCGCTATTCATATAATCCAAATACTTGCGCTCGCCAGTCACCTGACTCAATGCCGCAAATGCCGGTGGAGCCATAAACAGCGAATCACACCACCACCAATCTTTACGTCCCGGCTGCGGCTCATTCAGCATCAGATCAAAGGCTTTGATGGTCGGCTCCAGCGCTTCCACTTTATTGATCAGCGGATAAACATCCAGATAGGCCTGACAACAGACATGATCATCGGCAAAACGGGGATTGGGGCCAGTGCGAAATCCGGTATGCAGGGTGTAATTCATGACGCCATCGAGATATTCATTATCATCAGTGGCTTGCCACGCAGTCGCGACACACGACCAAAACACGCCGCGCTCCCAGTCGGTGTCTTTAATAAAACGCGTTTTCCCTGTGCTACGTACCACACTGCGGGTCTGATGATCACGCTGATATTGGTACACGCGCTTCATCGATGTGAGAATGCACTCTGAGTTCAAAAAAGACATCATGCGCCTCCTTAGCGAGCCAACCAACCACCATCAACCGCAATGGTATAGCCATTGACATAATCACTGGCGGAGGAAGCGAGGAAAATCGCTGGGCCTTCCAGATCTGATGGCAAGCCCCAACGGTTCGCTGGAATTCGCTCCAGGATCGCCGCATTACGCTCAGCATCAGCACGCAACGCTTCCGTGTTATTGGTTGCCATATAGCCTGGCGCAATTGCATTCACGTTAATGTTATGCGCCGCCAATTCGGTGGCCAACGCACGCGTCACGCCCATCACCGCAGACTTACTGGCGGTATACGACGGCACACGGATCCCGCCTTGGAAAGAGAGCATTGAAGCAATATTGATAATTTTGCCGCCGGTACCCTGCTTGATAAATTGTTTTGCTACCGCTTGTGATAAGAAGAAGACCGTTTTCAGATTGATATCCAAAACGTCATCCCAATCTTTCTCGGAAAACTCGAGCAAATCCTGACGACGGATGATCCCGGCGTTATTTACCAGTACATCAACCCGCCCCATGACTTCCACGGCTTCTGCCACGATTTGAGTCAGCTGATCTTGCTGTAATAAGTTCGCCGTAATGTAATGAAATTTACGCCCGATTTTTTCAATCTTTTCTTGTGTTTCTGGCGCGGGTACATAACCTACGCCCACCACATTAGCCCCCGCCTTAGCCAGACCAATGGCCATTCCTTGACCCAAACCAGTATCACAACCAGTCACAATCGCAACTTTGCCGGTCAAATCGAACAGATTATTCATCTTGGATCCTTTTCCTTGCTGTCATCCTGTATGCCAAGGAGATGCCTCCTTGGCGAGGAGTAAAAGATGGGTTATTTCAAATCGCTCATAGCGACATGATCCATATCGTGGAAGGTCTGGTTCTCACCCACCATTCCCCAGATAAAGGTATAAGCAGAAGTACCGACACCGGAGTGAATCGACCAACTTGGGCTAATAACCGCCTGCTCATTACGCACAACCAGATGGCGTGTCTCTTGTGGCTCCCCCATGTAATGGAACACCACGTTGTCTTTATTCATGTCAAAATAGAGATACACTTCCATGCGGCGCTCATGAGTGTGGCACGGCATGGTGTTCCACAAACTGCCCGGCGCCAGTTCAGTCATGCCCATGAGCAACTGGCAAGTTGGCAATACCGATGGATGCAAATATTTGTAGATGG
The DNA here is from genome assembly GCF_000800945.1 of Plesiomonas sp. ZOR0011. Taxonomy (NCBI): domain Bacteria; kingdom Pseudomonadati; phylum Pseudomonadota; class Gammaproteobacteria; order Enterobacterales; family Enterobacteriaceae; genus Plesiomonas; species Plesiomonas sp. ZOR0011. The sequence continues at coordinate 20,047 of NZ_JRKB01000042.1, read as the reverse complement.
TGCGCACGTTACAGTTTTCCGGTGACCCTAACGTTTCTGGTGCCGCATCATCGCGTGTGATTTTACGAGTGGGGTAAGAATGATGAGCCGGTGCACAATTCAGATAAAAACGCGCAGGACGCGCCGCATCAACACTGGCAAAACGGATATCTTGCGCACCAACTCCGACATAAATGGCTTCACGCTCGCCAATTTCGAAGGTTTTACCATCCACAATCACTAAACCAGGTGCACCAATATTGATAACGCCGAGCTCTCGACGTTGCAGGAAAAAATCGACCCCGATTTCCTTGCCACCAGTAAGAGCAATCGGTTCTGCTTTTGGCACAACACCGCCAATGATGATGCGGTCGATATGGCTGTAAACTAATTGGATTGCGCCATCTTGAAATAAATTTTCAATCAGAAACTGCTCACGCAAGCCCGCAGTATCGAGTTGCTTGGCATGCTGACTATGAATTGGCTGACGAATTTCCATATGTTCTTCCACCACTCATTATTGATTATTTGATAAAAACCCACTCACCATCCAGCATGGTTTGCTGGAGGTGAAAATCGTGATCGACAACAGCAAATGAAGCCGCTTTTCCGATGGCAATATCACCTAACTGGTCATCGATTTTGAGGTAACGCGCCGGAACCGCCGTCGCCATTTGTACGGCTTCCCATTCATCAATTCCGACACTAAAAATCATATTGCGCACCGCGTGATCCAAACTGCAGGTACTCCCCGCTAATGACCCATCCCGCGTTCGCGCCTCACCATGGCTGACCGAAACTGTTTGCGCGCCTAATACATAGTCACCATCCGGTAAGCCTCCTGCACGCATACAATCGGTGATCAACGCGATGTTTTGGTATCCGTTCATGCGATAAGCAAGCTGCATCATGACAGGGTGAACATGCACGCCATCGGCGATCAGTTCACAAAGGATCTGGTGATAAAGTAACGCACCGCAGCAACCTGGCTCACGGTGATGCAAGCCACGCATCCCATTGAAAAGATGCACACCACAGTCCATTCCCGCTTCATACAGCTCTTGTGTCTGCACGAAAGAGGCATCTGAATGTGCCACGGAAACTTTAATGCCTTGCTCAACCAACCAATGCGTTAATTCCGGGGCATCAGGAAACTCCGCCGCCATTGCAACTCGTAACAACGAGCCATCAGCAATAGCCACTAATTGGCTTAATTCCTCACGCAGTGGTGCTTTCAGATAAGCAGTAGGATGTGAGCCACGACAAGGTTCAGTGAAGTAAGGACCTTCCAGGAAACTACCAACTAAACGAGCGCCACCGCTCTGCTCTTGGCGAAATTGGCGCACCATCGCAATCGCTCGCACAATGTCATCCCAAGGAGCCGTGACTGTCGTTCCAACCCATGCCACGACGCCAGTGGATAACAAGGCATGACTGATCTTCTGCAACGCCTCTGGTGAGGCGTCCATCACATCATGCCCAGCACGACCGTGAATATGCATATCAATAAAGCCGGGTAATAAGCTTTTCCCGCTCAGCTCTATCACAGGCATATCAGAGGGTCGCGAATAACGAATATCCGTTACCTGACCGTTATCAACAACAACATACGCATTATTTAAAATGCCATTGGCCGTGAAAACCCGCTCAGGATGCAGTGAAAATGGCATATTACAACCCATCTTCACATTCAAGTTCAGGCTGACTTTGCATTGCTGCATTAAGCTCTTTACGCATATCCTGTAATGAGGCATGACCGATATCTAATAAAATATCCATCAGTTCAGGAATATTAACGCCATCTCGTTCGAAAATAGCATTGGCAATCATTGGTAAATTAGCACCGGCTAGCATTTCATAGGCTGGCTCATCCATTAAAATGGCCGACGCACGATTAGAGGGGGAGCCGCCAGGCACGTCAGTTAAAAATAAAACGCCCTCTCCTGCATCAACAGACTTAGCCGCCAGACGTAATGTATTTTCTAATTCATCAGTCGACATTGATTCTACAAAATCGACATAAGCAATATTTTCAGCATCACCAGCAATAGCGCGAACCGCTGAAGCCATACCAGAGGCAAAATTAATATGCCCAGAAACTACAATCCCGATCATGATTAACAATCCTTTGAAGCTGATATGGGAGAGGTTTAATCCTCTCCCGATGTATGACTAATTACAGAATTCCAAGCAAGTGACCCACAACGCCAGCAGCAAGAGTGGAGAAAATCAGCACGGGTGGCTTAGCCCAGAATCCGGTACCTTTCACTAACTTAAACATGAAAAACACCAAGGCTAGCGGTAATAGATTGGGCATTATTTTGTCAAAAAGGGCACTTTGGAGTTCGACCACTTTTCCCCCCAACTCCAAGGATGCTGTGGTCTGCACTTTGATAAATGACGCCGACAACGCACCGATGACAAAAATACCCATGATATTGGCGGCCTTTGCCAACTTCTCAGTTGAAGCACTCATATTTACCATGGCTGCTGTACCGGCTTTATAGCCCATAAACATCAAGCCAAAATAAACAGCAAAATGCACAATCTGATATAAGAAGAAGAAAACAAATGGCCCCGCGATTGAGCCTTCCATAGCAATCGACGCCCCCAATGCCAACGTCAATGGCATTAAGGTCATATGGTCGATAGCATCACCAATACCGCCGGTTGGCCCCATACCTGCAACCTTCATCACGTTTACAGTTGAAGGCTTCTCTTTATTCTCCTCCATAGCAATGGCGGTACCCAGCAAGAAGGTAAAGAGTTTCGGGCTAGCATTAAAAAACTGCAGATGGTTTTTTAGGGCCTTAGCAAAATCACGTTTATTATTACCATGAATTTTCTTCAACGCAGGAATAATGGAGTAAGCAAAACCACCGGCCTGCATTCTTTCGAAGTTAAAATTCCCTTCCATAAACAAGCCACGAATAGCACACAGCCACAGATCTTTTTTGCTGATCACTTTACGTGGTGTTGTATCTTCATAGGCATCGATATTATCAATCAAGCTTTCATGTTCGGGAGTCTTGACATGTACGCGCCCGCTAACCAGATCAGATGCCATCTTCAAACTCCTCGACTTGCTTATTGTTATTTCCATTGCCACTAAAGAAGAAATATAGTGCCGCTGCTGATGCGCCCAAAATTGCTACTGCCATAATTGGGAGTTTCAAATAAGTCGTCATCACAAAACCGATGAAGAAAACGCCAGCCACCTCTTTTGACCACATGATTTTAAGCAGCATGGCAAAACCAATCGCCGGAACCATCTTGGCACCGATGCCTAAACCAGTTAATAGTTCTTTCGGTGCATTAGCGTCAATCCAAGCAGCAGCATGTTCACCGAAATAGACCGTGAAGAAAGCGACTACGGCATATAACAACGAACGCAAAGAAATAGTGGCGATCAATAGGCGGTCAATTCCCGCGGAATCCCCTTGCTCTGCACATGCATCCGCTTTACCCATGGTAAATGACGTCATGGCAAAGAAACCAATGACCAGCATTTGCATCAACACAGCAATAGGCATACCGACGCCCATGGCTACGGAAGGTGATTGACCGGTCATAATGGCAAAAGCAACTGCGGCAATTGTTCCCAAAGTAACATCTGGTGGCTGAGCACCGGCATTGGGTACCAGACCTAACCAGGCCAATTCCAAAGTAGCCCCTGCAATCAGACCAACTTGCATATCACCCATAATCAGGCCCACAACGGGGCCAGTAATTAATGGCCGATGGATATTAAGTGCCACATCATATTTATCGATGCCGCACAAAAATGCCCATACAGCTACTAACGTAGCTTCAAATAACATATGTTCATCCTTGTTATACGAAATTAATTACGCAACTTTTTTCGCCAACTCCAACACCGGAACAGGTGCTTGATCTGGTGTATTTTGAATAGTGCAAATCACGCCAGCATCAACCATAGACTCAAAAGCTAAAATATCTTTTTCATCCACCGATACTGTTTTTGCAATTTGCTTCTTACCTTCATGGAAATGCATATTCCCTACATTGCAGTGCGTAATAGGTACCCCACCTTTTACCAAGCGAGCAACATCGGTTGGGTTATTACACAAGATAAAAATCTTTTGCTGTGCAGAGGCTTTATGAATCACATCAATTGTTTTTTGAATACTAAAGAAGCGTACAGCATATTCCCCACCGGCAGATGCTTTCATACCAGCTTGCATAAACGCAGCATTCGGTCCTTCAGCAGCATCATCGTTGGCAACCAGAATCAAGTTAGCTTCAGTATGCTTACCCCAGGTAATTCGGATCTGGCCATGCAACAGACGTTCATCAATACGAGTCCAGACAATATTTGGTGATGACATAAGCTTCCTTCCTTAACTATCAATACTGATCACATAATTTGTGGATGATAACGCCCTGAACCACACGATTGACTTCTCCTGTCGGACATGGGTTGTCAGGAGTTTTCTTTAAAGCTAAAGATTTATGAAATGCATAAATTTGCGCAAACAATAGATACGGGAATAATAATTCAACATCATCAGCATCACTCATATCATGAATATAAAGATGTTGACCTGAGTCAATATTATCATCTTGAGATGCGGCAATAGCGATGACGGCTTTAGCAATATTATCCTTGCGTAACTCATTCAACAGATCGAGATCATATCTTCGGGTATAAGGATCATTAGATATGAAAATAATTACTGTTGTATTGTTATCAACAATCGATTTAGGTCCGTGGCGGAATCCCAACGGGGTATCATATGTCGCCACAATTTCACCCGCCGTCAACTCTAACAGCTTTAATGAGGATTCTTGGGCTAAACCCGCTAAGCATCCACTGCCTAGATAAATAACACGTCCTGTCTCTATATTTGCAGTATCCCGAATTTTTGGTTCTGAGTCTTTGAGCAAACGCACAGAACACTTACAGATACTTTCGATTTTTTTCGAAACTATAATTTCAGGTAAGAAAATCTGCAGGCATGCCAACATCATGGAAGAAAAGCTGGACGTCATGGCAAACGATTGATCGTTAGTCACTGCAGGCATCAGTAATGCACAGGCATTTTCTTTTTCTTGACTGCTTTTATAAAGAGAGCCTTGTGCATTGCAGGTTAAAATCAAGTGGTAAACATTCGAAAGACATTGATCCGCTAACTCAACCGCAGCTAAGCTTTCAGGGCTGTTACCTGAGCGAGCAAAAGAGACTAAAATAGTAGGAATATCTTCGGCCAAATAATGCGTAGGGTTAGCAACCAGATCCGTTGTTGCAATATCCTCCACCCGAATTTTCATATACTTTGACAATAGTGGAGCAATACTCTTCCCTGCAAACGCCGAAGTTCCTGCCCCAGTCAAAATCACACGGACATTTGATGATGACAACGCACGATTTAAAAACAGAGTAATTTCTGACATCTGGTCTTTGACTAAAGAGAAGGTCTCAGCCCAACACTCAGGTTGCTGATTAATCTCTTTAGCAGTCCATTCTGCGCGTAACACTTCTAATTCAGGTAGGGTATAGCTTAGATACGTGGTCATTCCATTAACACCTTAATATACAAAAGCTTGGCTATAGGAGCGAAGAACTTGCTGAATTTTATCAATAATCAACTCTTGCGGATTAGCAGTAATAGCTCCCTCACGCACGCGTTTGAATTGCTCGGGCAAATATTGACTGAGCAAAGGCAGTGGGATATCGACACCAGACAAATTATCAAATAATTTATTTTGCGCCTCATTAACGGCATCATCCGGCCAATAATACCGAATGCGGTCACTAAAACTGTATATCCGTGAGAATCGCTGCTGCTGACGATTGCCGTGATAATATTTTTCCCAATGGTTAGGGTTTTCTCGCATGCAATTTTCGAGGCGTTCACGCAGATTAGAAGTCTGGGATTTGACAACCAACTCCTCTTCTATTGCACAAAGGTTAAATAATGCCTCTCGCATAGCAAACGTTAATGCGGGCCCAACTTTTAATATTGCAAAGTGATCTTGAACTAACTCTTTATACGCTAATTCAGTCTGGTAATCGGTAGAATGCGCCTCAAAAATCATGTGTGGGTATTCATTTACCACTTGGCTTAATTGCGCAGCTTTATCTCTTTCATAATCGATAACACCAGTATGGTTAAACTCAACCCCTGGTTGGACTACGAGGGCAATCACTCGCTCCCAACAATCCGCAATACCGGCATGCTGAAAAGCCTGCAAGTGATACTCAATGGTTGTACGCGCATCTTGTGGCGAAGTGACACTCAGTTCATCTTCAACCTCAGCAGCACCACCCGGCACCGGCACTTCGGTACCAATCACATAGACAAGATCGCTTTGCCCAAAAATCTCTTTGGCCGTTTGCTCTGCAATTTGTGCCAAACGCGCGGCGCGCTGAGCGACAATGGCGTCAGTTAATGGGGTAGGATCACCAGCACACGACATACTGCAATCGAGGTGGATTTTTTTAAATCCGGCCGCTACATAAGCTGCAATCAAATCTTCGGCATGGCGCATCGCCTCTTCTGCTGGCTGCGTTTGCCAACGATTAGGACCAAGATGATCCCCACCTAATACTAAGCGTGCTAATGGAAATTGATATTGCTGCGCTTTCTGTACCACAAAGTCACGAAAATCAGCCGGAGTCATGCCGGTATAACCACCAAACTGGTCAACCTGATTCGATGTCGCTTCAATTAATAAAATTGAATTATCATTCAAGGCCTGTTGTAACGCAGCCTCAATAACAAGTGGATGAGCGGAACAAACAGCATAAACACCGGTATCCTTACCCGACTTATGTGCTTGAATAATTTCTTGTAGAATATTCACTATCTAACTCCATATGTAGCAACATTGCATTACTACGGAGTTAGATAGTATTCACTCTGAGCTAATCGACAATAATTACATTAACTTTCAAGTCATTAAATGCTTTACGATACTCATCAGGAATACCAGCATCAGTAATTATTGTATCAATCGCATCAAATTCACGGATCATATGACAACTGCGACGTCCAAACTTTGATGAATCCAGCACAGCAATAATCTGTCCAGAGATATCACACATCAAACGATTCAGACTGGCTTCTTGCTCATTGTGCGTCGTGATTCCAGCACGTAAATCGAAGCCATCGACACCTAAAAATACTTTATCAAACCGATAATTTTTTAGGCATGCCTCTGCTTGTGATCCTGAAAATGAGAGTGCATTTTTCCTCAGCACGCCACCGGACATTAATACTTCAATACCGGGAGCTGAAGCTAACTCCATAGCAACATCTAAACCATTCGTCATTACAACCACGTCATTATGGGATTTTAAATTCACCGCAATTTCATGCGTAGTTGTCCCAGAATCTAAAATAATGCTGTCGCCATCCTTAACGAGTTCTGCTGCGGCTTTTCCTATTAATGTTTTAATGTCCGAATTGTGGCTTCTTTTTTCATTCACACTAAGCTCGGTCAAAATCCCAGAATTACAGATTGCCGCGCCATGTGAACGCACGATGTAGCCTTTTTTCTCCAAAAAACTCAAGTCGCTACGAATCGTGACCGTCGAAACATTAAATAACACCGCTAAATCCTCAACCTTCGCTTTTCCTTCCTGGTTCACGAGGTTGACTATTTCCATGCGTCTTTCGATCGCACTTTTCATCATTTATCTCCCTGGGGAAACCAACCTTTCGTTTGGTTTCGAAAACAGATTACACGAAAAACATAACGGTTCAACGACTGTATGCCAAAGCTTGATAGCTTTCACATTATTTCAATAAACCTCTTTTACACCATCTACCATACCGCCAAAAGAAAACCAAAACAAAGCATTTACAATCATTAGGTTACGTCACAATCACGACGATAACAATACGAATCACACATAAACACCACCTTCGAATGATTACGTTTGTGACAAAATGCACAATAGATAATCTTTCGTTAACTTACGATAGCGATGGTTGTGACAGATAAAAGAAAGTACAGATTATACATGCTCGTATTTTACTTTGGGATAGGAGTTTAAACGATGTCCATTACGCGGCGAGACTTGCTCAAGGGCGTAGCAGCTTCTGGAGCCTTGATGACGACCAAACTGGTCAGCGCACAAAGCACCAGTACCGTAACGTCAGGAAACCAGACACAACCAATTGCGCAAGATAAGCCTAACCTTCTTATCATTTTCCCTGATGAATTCCGCGCTCAAGCTCTCGGTTTCATGCAGCAAGATAAGAGTTTGACCCCCAATCTGGATAAATTTGCTAAACAGAGTGTTGTTCTAGACCAAGCGGTTTCCAACTTTCCTCTTTGCACGCCATTTCGTGGCATGCTGATGACCGGGCAATACCCTTACCGCAATGGGATCCAAGGCAATAGCCACACTGGCACGCCAGATACCTTTGGCGGCAAAGACTTTGGTATCGAACTGAAAAAAAGCACTCGCACTTGGTCTGATATCCTAAAACAGCAAGGCTATAGCCTCGGCTATATTGGCAAATGGCATCTTGATGCTCCAGAAGCGCCTTTTATTCCAAGCTATAACAATCCATCAGAAGGCCGCTATTGGAATGACTGGACTGCACCAGAGAAACGTCATGGTTTCGATTTCTGGTACTCCTACGGAACCTACGATCTGCACATGACGCCAATGTATTGGACGAACGATACCCCTCGTGATAAGCCATTACAAATCCAGCAATGGAGCCCTGAGCACGAAGCGGATATCGCGATTAAATACTTGCGTAACGAAAATGGGCAATATCGCGATCCTTCGCAGCCCTTCACGCTTGTAGTCTCGATGAATCCACCACATTCACCGTACGACCAAGTACCACAAAAATATCTGGATCGTTTTAAAGGTGAAACATCAAAAACCCTCAATACTCGCCCCAATGTGCAGTGGGATAAAGAGTATTTAGACGGCTATGGGCCAAACTACTTTAAAGAGTACTTGGCAATGGTGAACGGTGTCGATGAACAATTTGGCCGCATTATTGATGAACTGGATAAGCTGAATCTGGCAGAAGATACCTTAGTGGTCTTTTTCTCTGATCACGGCTGCTGTCTCGGCGCTCATGGTGAACCCACCAAAAATACCCACTATGAAGAAGCCATGCGTATTCCAATGATCTTCCGCTGGCCGGGAAAACTAAAGGCCCAACGTAATGATATTTTGTTCTCTGCCCCCGATATTTACCCAACTATTTTTGGTTTAATGGGCATGGAGCAAGCAATTCCTGATACCGTAGAAGGGAAAAACTACGCGAATACATTAAAAAATATTCCTGGAGATGCATTACCTACCTCTCAGCTTTATCTGTTCATGCCATATGGTGGTCAATCTTATGGCCGACGAGGTATCCGTACTAAAGATTATACTTTAGTCATCAATCGTAAAATTGGTAAACCATTGGCTTATACACTGCATGACAATAAAAATGATCCATATCAGCAGAAGAATATAGCCGATGACAATGCTGATGTTATTGAAAAACTCATTCATGATGAACTTATGCCTTGGCTAGAGCACACCGGCGATCCATGGCGTCCAACAACTGTGCCGGCAAATGCCGCTAAAGCCTACACCTGATTTTAATAAAACATTACCTCATATTGTCTCGATTATGGAAAATCGCAATGCATACATTAACTAAAACTATTTTGGTCTTGTCCCTGACAGCGCTCAGCTCTCAAGCTATGGCCAATACTTATAAAACCACGTTGGAATACCGCCATCAATACGTTGATGGTGCAAGAAAACACAGTGATCGAATTAAAGCATTTCTCGATACAGGTAAAAATATAGGCTTTGAACTAGATGCTCGTTACAACAACGAACAAAAAGATAAAATGTTCGACTCCATGAGTATGAACGGGTCTGAGTTTTCAGCATTCTATTATAATAGCTTAAATAAAAACACGACGGGTATTGCTGGTCTTTCTCTCGATTTCGTTCCAGAGGGGCTGATCTACGTTCCTTATGTGCGTCTTAATTACAAATTTGATAACAACATTCGTCTACAAGGCCGTTATAAGTGGAAATTCTGGGATTATGGCATGACGGGTGTTGACGGGCAAAATTACCACTCCAAAATCCAGCAATTCGATACATGGTTAGGTTATAGCTTGCAAAATTGGGATTTCCAATATGAATTCCAAATTTGGCAGGAGATGGTCGATAATGCTAAACCGCTGTTTAATAACAAAGATACCAACTACTCACACAATATCCGTCTAATGTATACCTACAAGACTACGGAAGGCACTGCGTGGAAACCTTTTGTGGAGGTCGGTAATGTCAGTGAAAGCCGTATTACCGATGAACGACAAACTCGCTATCGCGTCGGTATAAAATACACGTGGTAATTTAATGCGTCATAAATCATAAAATAAAAACAAGACCGGCATCCAATAAAAACCTTGTGATGCTGGTCATTTATCGTGCATTGATTACAGCTTAGTATATCAAGTTGCTCATCATCGGATAAATAAACATCAAGGAATATCATCATTATGACTATCACGCAGTTTCATATGATGGCTAAGCCAACGAGTTACCGCTGTAATTTAAAATGCGAATATTGTTTTTATTTAGAAAAAGAAAATAGCTTAGTTGATAACATTAAGACAGAAAAACAAGCGCAACAAAAACAGCCAGACATTATGTCTGACAATATGCTAAGGCAATACATTCGTGATTATATTCATTCTCAGCCAGGTGAGCAGATTGATTTTTCATGGCAAGGTGGTGAACCCACTCTCGCAGGTATAGAATTCTATAAAAAAGCAGTCCAATATCAAAAACAGTATGGCCAAGGTAAAACCGTAACCAACAGTTTTCAAACTAATGCGGTCGCCATCAATAAACAGTGGGCTGAGTTTTTCGCCGAACATAATTTTTTAATCGGAATATCAATCGATGGGCTTCCTGAGGTTCACGATCAGTACCGTATTTCTGTTAACGGCAAACCCACATTTGCGCGTGTTAAACGTGCCATTGAACTATTGATTGAGCATAGCGTCGAATTTAATACCCTCACCGTTATCAACGATAAAAACTGGGATAAAGGTGCCGAAACCTATCATTATTTGAAATCGCTAGGTGCCAAGTACTTACAATTCATCCCCATTATCGAAGTAGCCGAGAGCGCGCAAAACTCTTCACACCATTATGCTCCAGGGCCAAATCCTACACTCTGCGCCTTCTCCGTTCCAGCTCACGGTTACGGAACCTTTATGACCGCCGTGTTCGATGAATGGCTCAAAGAGGATGTTGGAACCATTTTTGTGCGTATGTTTGACAGCATCTTAGCCACTTGGCTTGGCCACCCAGCCTCGGTTTGCGTGCAATCTAAAGAGTGTGGCCAAGCCGTGGTCATTGAAGCCAACGGTGATGTGTACTCCTGCGATCACTACGTCTACCCCGCCAACAACTTGGGCAATATCAAACAAACCGAACTCATCAAGATAGTTAACAACAAAAAACAGCTTCAGTTTGCCAAAGCTAAATCCAGCAAGCTTACCGAACAATGCCAGCAATGTGACGTACACAAATTATGTTATGGCGGCTGTCCAAAACATCGCATCGTCACCATCAACGGTGAAAAACATAAACAAAATTACTTGTGTCCTTCCTATCAACAAATTTTCAAACATACCGCGCCAGCCATGCACATGATGCGACAAAGCATTTTGCAAGGAGGCACCGCGCAAGACGCAGTAGCAACGTTATTACGCATGAAAAGACAATAAATCGAAAATCAGTCCAAGGAGAGATGAATGGGACTCATTGCCTCAAAGAAAAGTCTGATCGCTAGTATGATCGCCGCCTCATTGGTGGCAGCGCCAGCGATATCGGTTGCCAAAACTACCGCAGACCAACCTAACGTACTCTTAATCATCATGGATGATTTAGGTACCGGACAACTTGATTTTGCCATCGATAATTTGAATAAAGAGGAGCTGGCTAAACGTCCGGTTCCCGTCCGCTACCAAGGGGACTTTGACAAGATGCTGGACGCCGCCCAGCGCTCTATGCCCAATGTCAGTGCGTTGGCAAAAGATGGGATCAAAATGACCAATGCCTTTGTGGCGCATCCAGTTTGTGGCCCATCGCGTGCAGGTATTTTCACCGGTCGTCATCCCACCAGCTTTGGTACTTACAGTAATGATGATGCGCTGTTGGGCGTTCCTTTAGATATCACCTTGCTGCCAAAACTGTTCCAAGATAACGGGTATGCCACGGCCAATATTGGCAAATGGCACAATGCAAAAATAGCCAGCAAAGATAAAGTTGATGAGTCAAAACGCACTCGAGATTATCACGATATCCAAATCCCCGTCATCGCGGCAGGCTTTGGCCCAGAAGAGCGTGGCTTTGATTACTCTTATAGTTATTATGCTTCGGGTGCTGCGCTTTTTAACTCACCAGCCATCTACCAAAATGGGAAAAATATCCCCTCTCCAGGCTACCTAACCCATAACCTGACCGATGAAGCAATGAATTTCATCAATCAGGCCAAAGACAAACCCTTTTTTATCAATCTCGCCTACAGCGTACCGCATATTCCTCTTGAACAGGCTTCGCCGGCCAAATACATGGATAAATTCAATACCGGTAATGTCGAAGCGGATAAGTATTTTGCTGCCCTCAACGCGGCCGATGAAGGTATTGGCCAAATCATTAGCCTGCTCAAAGAGCAAGGTAAACTCGACAATACATTGATCTTCTTCCTCTCTGATAACGGTGCCGTGCATGAATCACCAATGCCGATGAACGGCATGGATCGGGGCTACAAAGGGCAAATGTACAATGGTGGTGTTCGCGTACCTTTCATTGCCCATTGGCCAAGCAAGATTCCATCCGGGCAACAAAGCGATACGTTGGTTTCCGCTCTGGATATTTTACCTACCGCACTGACCGCCGCTGGAATTAATATTCCAGCTGATATGCAGTTAGACGGCAAAAATATTCTTCCGGTCTTAAGTGGTAAAGCAGACAAATCCCCACACCAATATCTGTATTGGGCCGGCCCTGGGGCTAAACACTACAGCGAAGAAAATGATCCATTCTGGTTAGGCTACTGGAAATGGATCACTTACGAAACCAACGAGGCGCCAAACAATCCGAACTTAGAAAAACTGTCCAAAGGCTCTTGGGCTATTCGTGATCAAGATTGGGCTTTATATTTTTATGATGATGGCAGTAACAAGGTCAAATTGTTTAATGACAAGTTAGATCCTGCTGAAAGCCAAGATTTAACACAAAAATATCCCGAGAAAGTGGCTGAAATGAAAGCGGCGTTCTATGACTGGATAAAGACCAAGCCAAAACCAGTAGCATGGGGTCAAGATCGCTACCAGATACTGACTGAGTCGGCGCAAACTCCACCTAATCTTGCGAAAAACTGATCATTACCGATGATTGAAAATCAGGAAAGTCACCTTTTAGGTGGCTTTCCTGCCCTCACCACACATCGCAGGAAAACCGCAACATGATGATCAACTCACAAATCCCACAAACCAATAAACCACAAGATTCAACTGCCTATCATCCCAAAGAAATTCGAGCCACCGAGCGGCCGCAAATTCCCTATGAACATCCTGATTTATCCATGTATTGGCAACTGTTTCGCCAGCGATTAATCCGCCTCAAGCACAAGCGCAAACCTTATCGTCAGCATGATCGCCACCTGCAAACTCTCTTTCAAGCTGAACAAGATCTCCTGACGCTATGCCAATCTTTAGTACAGTATGTTGCCGAAGGATTTGTGCATTACAGTGTATGGGATCACACCCACGCCTACTATCCTGGCCGACCAAGTCAGCAAAATGCTAGAACGGATGCTGTTGAAGGGGTTAGTCGAGTGTTACCAACACTGGCCGCTTGGCTACATCACAACCGCGGTCATGGCACGCTACAGGGCTTAAATCAACAACCTATCGATGTTATTACGCTCCTATCGCAAGTCTTTATCAGCGGTACTGATCCGCAACATCCCGGATATTGGGGTACCTTACATGACTATGATCAGCGTATTTGTGAAGCTGCCGACCTAGCATTGGCGCTCTGGTTAGCCAAAGAATGGATTTGGGAGCACTACTCTTCGCAACAACAAGCTCAAATCATCGCCTGGTTTCGTCAGGTCAATCAACTCTCAACCGTCGATAACAACTGGCATCTGTTTGCTCTAACTGTTCAAGCTGTGATCTATGCATTAACCGGTGATAACTCTATCGATATTGAAAAATATAATCGGATCAAAGAGTTTCATGTAGGAGACGGCTGGTTTCGCGATGGCGCCAAAGGCAACTATGATTACTACAACGCATGGGGATTCCATTACTCTTTATACTGGCTAGACCAAATCCTTCCAGACTTTGATCGCGAATTTATTCGTGCCACCAGCGCCCAATTCACCCAACACTATCGCTACTTTTTTACCCCTAAGGGTCTTCCCTTTTTTGGCCGCAGTGCCTGCTATCGATTGGCGGCCGCAGCCCCCCTAATCGCCAGTGTGCATCAACAAACTGATAGCATTGGTGTAGGTGAAGCCAAACGAGCATTTAGGACAACACTTAGCTACTTTATCAGCAATGGTGCCATGGAAGCCGGAGCACCAACCCAAGGCTTATTTGCAACCGATCCACGCCTTATCGACAACTACAGCGGCCCCGCCAGCAGCTTCTGGTCATTACGCGCCCTGAATATCGCACTTTTCTGCGGTAATCACATCCACTTGTGGGACAGTCCTGAAACGCCATTACCGATTGAACAAGCCGATTTCGCGTTTACCATCCCAACCATCAACGCTAGCGTGCAAGGTATTCGTGCAACACAGGAAGTCGTCGTGCTATTTCATAATGACTACATCCACCAGCAAGATCCGCTCAGTCGTCGTTTAGAAAAGCAATCCTGGCGTGCCCATATCCAAGAGTTGCTGCTGGGCCGTGCTACCCGCCCCAAAAACAACCTGCTGCGCAAAGGTATAACCTGTTATAGCTCTAAAATGAGCCATTTTTTCTAAATTCTCTGTCGTTCTATCCCAAAATCACATATCGAAAGCTGACAAAAGTAAGTCAGCTTTTATTTTTTCATTTCCTCGTCCTTGAAAACCGCCAAAAACTTTCATTTACATTCGAAAACAACATCCATCTGTGATCGAGATCTTTTCACTTTCTTTCACTTTCAAATATCATCAATGCGAAACCCAATGAAGGATTGTTGAGGCTATTATGTTTTTGGTGTCATCTCGCGATATGCTGCTCAAGGCACAACAAGGCGGTTATGCCGTCCCTGCATTTAATATTCATAATCTAGAAACGATTCAGGTTGTTATCGAAACAGCCGCCGAAATGCGCTCGCCTGTCATCATGGCTGGAACCCCTGGTACATTCAGCTACGCCGGAACCCGCTATTTAGTCCAAATTTGCCAAGAAGCGGCGCGCCAATACCAGATCCCGATGGCATTACATTTGGATCACCACGAATCCTTTAGCGATATCTGCCATAAAGTCGATGCCGGCGTAAAGTCCGTCATGATCGATGGTTCTCATCACAATTTCGCCGAAAATATCGCTTTAACTCGTCAAGTGGTGGATTATTGTCATCGCTGGGACTGCAGCGTTGAAGCTGAATTAGGTCGTTTAGGTGGGCAAGAAGACGATCTGGTGGTTGATGCAAAAGATGCACTGTATACCGATCCACACTCCGCTGTTGAATTTATCAAAACGACGGGGATCGATTCTCTGGCTATAGCCATCGGTACCGCTCACGGTATGTACAAAGAGCAACCTCGTCTCGATTTTGAACGTCTGGCTAAAATTCGCGCGCTGACTGATACCCCATTGGTACTGCATGGCGCCTCAGGCGTACCTGATGCTGACGTACGCCGCTGTATCGAACTTGGGATCACCAAAGTGAACGTGGCAACTGAACTGAAAATTGCCTTCTCGGATGCCCTCAAAGCCTATTTCTTCGCCAATCCAGATGCCAACGATCCACGCCATTACATCGTCCCAGCTAAGCAAGCTATGCAACAAATCGTGATGGATAAGATCCGCGTGTGTGGCAGTGCAGATAAAGCCTAACGGCAGCCCCCTTTTCTTGATAGTTCTGAGTGATGTAAAACTTCTATGTTTACGGGGTCACCTGTAAACATAGCTTTTTACTTCATCGCTTCTACATAGGAGTCATTATGCCTGCCAAGATAGCAGTGATCGGTGAATGCATGATTGAAATGAGCGGCAAGCCATTTCACACGCAAACTCAAGCGTTCGGTGGAGATACATTAAACACTGCTATTTATTTATCTCGGTTACTACCCGATGCCACATTGTCTTACATCACCGCGCTGGGTACCGATGAATACAGCGATTTAATGCAGCAAGCCTGGCAAAACGAAGGCATCGATTGCCAATTTGTATTTCGTGACAAATACAAGCTGCCCGGCCTCTACGCTATTACCACCTCTGACGATGGCGAGCGCAGTTTTCACTATTGGCGTAGTGACTCCGCCGCTAAGCAGCTATGCGATCAACCGGGCTTTAGCGCCGCGCTGTCATACATGCGAACATGCGATCTGATTTATCTCTCTGGGATCTCTCTGGCTATTTTACCTGAACACGCCAAAGTTAAATTACTCAACGCGTTGCAGGATCTTAAAGCGCGCGGCGTCACCATTGCTGTTGATTCTAATTACCGGCCTAAGCTATGGCTCAGTCATACCGCCGCTCGTGAATGGATGAGCCAACTGTACCAACTCGCCGATTTAGCATTATTAACCGTCGACGATGAAAATCTTCTCTACCAAACACCGCTCGCCACACCAGAGCAAGTGGCTGAGCGTGTTGCCGGTTTAGGCGTCACACAAATTGTACTTAAGCTCGGAAAAGAAGGGGCTATCTGGTATCAACAAGGGCAATCAGAGGCTGTGCCAGCAGAAGTAATTACTCACATCGTTGATACAACCGCCGCCGGTGACTCATTTAATGCCGCATTTATTGCCGCAAAATTACAGGGCAAAGGATTATCGGAATGTTGCCAATGGGGTAATAAACTGGCAGGCACCGTCATTCAACATCGCGGAGCCATTATTGCTAAAGAACAACTTCCAGCCTTGGTATAAGGCATAACACCTCTCTCATGCCTTGGTCTTACTACATCACGATTTAAGCAGGATATTATGTCAGAGCAAAAACGGGTTGCTGTACTGTTAGCAGATGGCTTTGAAGAAGCTGAAGCAGTCGTCTTTATTGATATTATGCGTCGCCTTGACATCGCTGTGGATGTGCTCTCCTGCATGGCAGATACGCAACTTAATAGCTATTTCCAAACACGGATCAGTGCCGATTACACACTCGCTCAGCGTGCCGATGTACTGTATGACGCAGTCATGATGCCTGGTGGCCCAAAAGGAACGGATAACCTCACCGCTAACTCACAGGTCATCACTTTCTTGCAACGCCATATTCTGGCGAAAAAATATATCTGCGCACTGTGCTCGTCCTCAGCCAAAGTTTTAGCGGCGCACCATTTACTTGCCGGTCGCAACTACACCACAGGCGATAAACTGGCCGACAAATTCACCGATGGGCATTTCACGGGGGAAAAAGTGGTCGTGGCCGATCACTTTATTACCGGCCGTGGACTCGGCGTAAGCTTCGAGTTCTCCTTTACGGTCGCCCACTATTTGTTACAGGGAGCACCTAAAGTCGCAGCACAAGCCGAGCACATTTACTTTGACTACTGGCGACACCCGTAACTTGCCTTTCGCAATTTAGTTCACACCTAAACCACCGCGATAACCTTTGACCGGCCCATCACTAGCAATGTTGGCCGGTCTTTTTTACCCAATCAAATTGCACAACTAAATGACACTACACCAACGCTATCAGCCCAGCGGCAATGCCATGATCACCGCATCTTCACGCCCATCCGCCGTCGGATAGTAATTTTTGCGCCGACTCACTTCATTAAAGCCTTCCGCCTCATACAAGGCGCGCGCAGGAGTGTTCGATTCGCGCACTTCCAGCCATAACGTCACAATTCCGCGTTCTTCTAAACGCTCAACCAGTGCTTGCAGCAAGGCGCGCCCGAAGCCTTGGCCCTGACACAGCGGGTCGACCGCCAGATTGAACAAGGTCGCTTCATCCAGCACAGTCTGGCAAATCGCAAATCCGGCCGGCACCTCTTCACGCAGCAGCTGCAAATTCAGGTAACGCTCGCCAAAATTATCGCGAAAGGTTTGCTTGCTCCACGGAAATGCATGCGCCGCACGCTCAATGGGGTATACACGCTCCCACTCTGCGGCGTCTAATTCACAGATATTATAGTTGTTCATAGGTTACGATTTGCTGCCATAGTTGCCGTTTTGCCTGTGCATCTGTTCCGAATCGCGCCAACACCGGTGAGTGCAACGCCCGACAACCGTCAGGAATTTCTGCCTCACAGCCCATCAGCCAAAACCAGCACGGCTGGGCGATACGTAAAAATGCGACCTGCTCCGGTCGGATGCAGCACACCTGCTCCGCCGTTACCTGCAAGGTACTTAGCACGTCCTGACACAGGCGTACACTCAGTGCAGGCGGCTGCTCCGCCACAATCACCAGACGGATATGTGGGCCGACCGCTACCGACACATCCCCTTGCAATAAGGAAGGATGCCGCAACTGCCACTGGGTGATCCCCATCTGCTCTAATATCCAGTCTCGTCTTGTCACCATACGCCTTACGATCATGCCATCTTGAAAGAATAATAGGGTAACAGACCTTCCGTAGCAGTCACAGCTCCGGCAAGATCCTTTATACTGGCGTTTTGTCCCTGATATTCGAGAAAACACCATGCTGTGCGCTGCCAGTGAAGTTCTGCAACGTCATGAAGATGAATTTGCCTCCCGCCATGTGCTGTTTGCCGGCGATCTGCAGGATGACTATTGCCTGCATATGCCTGCGGCATCCCGCCGTGTGCATACCGCTCACTACGCTCGCTTCCTGAGCCTGCGCCCACGTCTGGGCGATGCCATCAGCTATGGCATTATGGCAGATGCCAAATGGGTTGAGGGTACCGATACCCTCATCTATTACTGGCCAAAAACCAAACAAGAAGCGCTGATGCAACTCAGCCAGCTGTGCAGCATCCTGCCTGCCGGTTGCGATATCTTTATTGTGGGGGAAAATCGGGTTGGCGTACGCTCAGCGGAAAGCCTGCTCAGCGCCTACGGCAATGCCCACAAAATTGACTCAGCTCGCCGCTGTGGCCTGTACCACCTGCACCTGACCGCGCAAGCACCATTCGCGTTAGAGCAATGGTGGCACAGCTATGCGCTGGATACGCTGACCATTCACGCCCTGACCGGCGTCTTTAGCAGTGGTGAGCTGGATACCGGTACGCGTCTGCTGCTCTCCACCTTAAGCGAACCACGCCAAGGCCGTGCACTGGATGTGGGCTGCGGGGCGGGCGTGATCGGTGCACATCTGGCGCAGCAATCGCCAAGCCTGCAGGTCACCCTAAGCGATATCAATGCCATGGCGGTAGAATCCGCGCGCGTGACACTGGCCAATAACCAGCTCACCGGCACGGTTCTGGCCAGCGATGTGTTCTCCGATATCAGCGACCGCTTTGATCTGATTGTCTCCAACCCACCGTTCCATGATGGTGCCGATACCTGCTATCGCGCGACAGAGCTCTTGATCCGTGAAGCGCCACAGCACCTGCTGCCAGGCGGAGAGCTGCAAATTGTTGCCAACGCATTTTTGCCTTATCCGGACCTGCTCGATAGCGTATTTGGTGCCCATGAAGTGCTGGCCGTCACCGGTCGTTTCAAAGTTTACCGCGCCGTTTTAACGCGAAACGCGGGCAAATGATGATTTTTACAGCAAACAATCGCCAAATGACGATTTTTTTAAATTAATGATTGACGGCGCGGGGGAAATCGCTAAAAATGCGCCCCCGTAGCCAGTGAGATTATCGCTCACTGATTACCTCAGAACGAAGACTGCGAAGGTGGCGGAATTGGTAGACGCGCTAGCTTCAGGTGTTAGTGTCTTAACGGACGTGAGGGTTCAAGTCCC
>NZ_JRKB01000041.1:0-258 GCF_000800945.1 Plesiomonas sp. ZOR0011 | reverse complement strand
TTTCCGGTGCTCAAATCAAGAGTGGCGAAACCCGAATCGGACTTAAAGATCCCCCCCATTTCTGGTGGGTCGCTCCCTCGTGCGCTCTCCGATTTCACACCCTGCATTCCCCGCTACACTGTCACCGATTCGCTGACGCTGTTACCTGTCGAGCTGGCTGGCCTTTCTCATAGACTGCCTGTGTATCCGTTTCCTGTTTAGGTGCTTCGCTCCAAGCTGGGCTGTATGCACGAACTCCCCGTTCAGCCCGACTACCAC
>NZ_JRKB01000040.1:0-1178 GCF_000800945.1 Plesiomonas sp. ZOR0011 | reverse complement strand
CGATATTCATTACTGCAGGCCAATCAGTGATTTGCATCACAGCTGCCGTGTCAGTGGGGTCGCATTATAGGGCGTTTTGCGGCGGGCGCAAGGGATTATTCAAGATAATTTGCATATTTGCCGCTGTTTGGTGAAAATCCGGTCAGAAGGCTGATTTTTGCTAGTTATTTAGCCAGAAACAGCACGGTTATGGTCGATTAAAAAGGATAAGTGATGAAGATTGCAGCGCTCGACGTCGATCCGCAGTGCACGTTCTCTCCGCTGTGCCCACAGGAGTTGCCTGTACAAGAAGGCGATCAGATAGCTGACGCACTCAATGCGCAAGCACAACTGGCCGAGCTGCGGGTACTGACCAAAGATGCCCATCCCGCCAATGCGCTATGGGTGGTAGATGATCCTCAGCACATGCTGCAACCACTGCCACACCCCAATGCCGATCTGACCTGGGTCGCGCATGCGGTTCCCGGTACCCGAGGCTTTGAAACTATTCCGGGTCTGCCGGCTGTCACCGAGTATGACTTTGTGGTGTGGAAAGGTATCGAGCCCGATCTGCATCCGTACGGTGCTTGTTATCATGATTTGCAGGAGAAACTCAGCACCGGCCTTATCGAGTGGCTGTGCTGTCAGGGAGTGACCCATATTGTGCTGGGTGGGCTGGCGACCGATTACTGCGTGAAAACCACAGCATTGCAGTTACAGCGCAGTGGCCACTTTACCGTGCTACTGAATCTGGCGGCCTGTCGCGGGATAGCGCCGGAAACTACCACTCTGGCCTGTCAGGAAATGGCGGCGGAGGGAATTTACCTGTGTGACAACCAAGAGACGCTGCAGCACACCTTGCAGCAACTGATCCGCTGATCGCCCTGCACCACTGACGGATATCGCAACAGGCTATCTCTATATCTTCTATATAGCTATATAGAAGATATATCACTCGCTTGCTGTGCCGCTGAGCGAGAAAGCCAAGTCGTGAAAGCAAGAGAGATTACACTCAACGCCGGCAGCCATATACGACAGCGCGATAAAAGAAGAAGAGTGTGAAGGGATTGAGTAAATGCAGAAAAACAAAAAGCCCGCTCAAAGAGCGGGCTTTTCATTATGATGGTCGGTGAGAGAGGATTCGAACCTCCGACCCACTGGTCCCAAACCAGTTGCGCTACCGGACTGCGCTACTCACC
>NZ_JRKB01000039.1:0-3533 GCF_000800945.1 Plesiomonas sp. ZOR0011 | reverse complement strand
TCGGATAGCAAGCGATGCCTGGAACAATGGCGCTTGCAACTGCCGTTCCGGCAGTGCCGCTTTCACTGGCCACGTGCCGTGGCCGCTAAGGGAAGCCGGTTTACCGGCTTCTTATGGTGTTCACCTTCACTCTGTTGTCTGCGGTGTTCACTTTTGCTGTGACTGAACCTGCCACGCTCCGGTTCGTAAACAAGGGTGCGGCTTAATGCCCGATGCCAGCACCCGTTCGCACGACGCTATGCGTCGCTTGCGCTGCGGCTTTGTCATCGCCCTTGTTTCCGTCCCTAAAGTCGCGTGGCGGTCATGTGTCACAGCAGCGTGATCCCCGCTTTCCGAGAACGGAAAAGGGAAAACACCAGAAAGAAGCCGAAGGAGGCCATGATGACTCTTCCAACTCACGAATACTTTTTTGAATTTCCGGCAATCCGTTGTCAGCAGGGCGGTCGTGTTCAATATATGCTCTGTGCGCCAATGAACATGTTGAAACGCATCATGGCTTTTGATGATGCTGGCGATGTTATGTCACGCTCACAGCGCGAGGTTCACCTTGGCCGAGCTAAAAAAATCAGTCGCTATCTGACCAATGGTTATGATCAAAAAACTGATTACATTGTGCCGACACTGGTTGGCAATATCGATGGTTCGGTTCGCTTTGAAGAAGCAAAGGGGCTGAATGGTGGGCTGGGGACGTTATTTATTTCAATGGATGCGGATATTCGCTTATTCGACGGACAGACCCGCTCGCGGGGGATCATTGACTATATTGCTGAACGTAAGGACTCAAGCGATACCATTACGTTATTGCTCACCGAAGGGTTGCCGCTGAAAGTTCGCCAGCAGTTCTTTTCAGATATTAATAATAATGCTAGCAAACCGGCTACGGCCATCTCAATGGCGTACAACCACAAAGATCCGGTTAATGAGCTAGTGCGCCAGATAGTAGAAGCTATCCCTGCACTCAAGGGCAGAGTGGATTACGAGCACAACGTGGTTCCCGCTAAAAGTGATCTGCTTATCAGCTTCAAGGCATTGCATGATGCTACCCGCAAAATGTTTGGTTTGCGTGCCGGAGATGAGATCCCAGAGGCGCTGTTTAACGACGGGATCTGTTTGTGGAAAGCGTGGAGCAAAGCGCTGCATTGGTCGTGGCTTGCTGAAAATGTTGGTGCGTCTGTGTACCGCACTCAACATATCGGCACGCATGGTGTGATGGTAAATGCCATCGGGATCGCGACGGCTATGATGCTTGAGCAGCACGATGCGGCAACGATTGCAAACTTGCTGAACAGTGATGAGCCGGAGAGTGTTAATTCATTGAGTCCCTTTGTTCATGCGCAATGGTATGGCGTGTGTGTGGATGAGGGAACAGGAACGGTGAAATGCGATACTCAGGCGCAAAACCGTGCGGCTGAAAAGTTGCTGGCGCTGTTTGGCCTGAATCCTGAACATCCGAATGCGTGGTTGCGTGCTTGTTTTAATGAGGATGTTACCGACGAGCAGGTATCCGATATGGTGGAACGAATCACCAAGGTCGCTGCCGAGAAAAAACTGGATCTTGCCCAGCTGATGATTGTTGTACCAGAGCGGATCGCTGAGAACGGCGAAGCAGTAAAGCCGATATTGCAGAATGTGCGTCGATTACGCACGTGGCTCAGCGAGCAGTTTCCGCAGACCGATGCAAAATAAACCTGTTTATTGAGTTTGGTGGCTGAACCGTGGCCACCGCTGAAGCCCCCGCGCATCGAGCGCGGGAACTTCAGAACCCGATGATAGCCAGTATTGCCCTTAAAATTGAGATTGTGATTGTTATGTGTACTAAAAAATTCACTGAGTATTACGGCGATGTTTTCCGAATTGATCTGTATCAGGCGTGCGGTGTTGATGCGTGCCACGTTTTGCCAAAATTCACGTTGGCTGACGCTGAGGATTACACATTCCCTACCTATTTCCATAAATGTGATATTCCGGTTTTCGATGGAAAAGTTGCTGTAATCGACGGTGTGGCCACCATTTTCAATGGTGAGCGTGACTATGCTGTGCTGACATTTATAGAGCCAGAATTAAAAGACATTCAGCACTTTAAGAATCTAGTGAACTCGTTAAATGAACTCTTGAAAGTCGCGTACTTATCAGGTGTTTCGGATGGTCGCGATTGTTAATCCCATCCCCTCAGTAAAATGAGGGGATTTCCCCGCTTGCAGCTGCCGTTCCGGCAGCGCCGCTTGCACTGGCCACGTGCCGTGGCCGCTAAGGATAAGAGCCAGAGCCTTCTTGCGCTCCCTTTACTTTTTCTGCAGCAGTGATCTTTGCTTCGTGGCGCACCTTATTACGAGCCGGTGCCATAACAAGAGTAAAGGCTATGCCCAACATCCTCACCCGTTCTCGCGCCGCAAGCGTCACGAGCTGCGGCTTGCGGTGTTGCTCTTGTTTTGCCCCCTAATGGCTCGTAACGGTACTTATGCCACGAAGCCAATTTCACTGCGGCGTAGAACCTGAAAAGGGAATACGCCAGAAGAAGCCTACAGGGGATATAAATAATGACTAAGCCAGCCAACTTTTCCAGTTTTGAATTTACAAAGCCGAGCGATATGGCGCGTTTTTCAGCTGGGCTGTTTGCTTATCCGTTAGCTGAGCAAATGCTGTACAACTTTGCAACGCGCCACTGTCAGGGTTATCAGGGCGGAATGTGGAGATGTTGGGTTGTGAAAGTAGATATGCTCAATGAAGAGGGCAACATTGAGGAGGGTTTTTCGGGGTATATGATGCCGGAAGAAGGCCAATATAAAACCCATATCAGTGACAATTATTTCGAGGGTGAATTGTCGGCGTCCGCTTTCGGGATTGTAGCTACATTGTTTGTCTTGAATCGCCTGTCGTGGATGGCGGCTGAAAAAGGACACCATACAATTTGTCGCAATCTGATTGATCGACAAGATGCCCTAAAGGATTTTGTCAGCTTATCCAAGCATCCAGAGGCCGAGCTGATTTTTAGAGCGATAGATTGATAAAATTTGAAAGTCGGGCTAGGTCGTCTAGTCCGATTTTTGTGCGCGCTGCTGAATCCCCCGCGCATCGAGCGCGGCGTCTTCAGAACAACATCGGAGGACGTCAGCTATCATGGTCTGCAGCAAATCGATCATGTTTTCTTTCGTCATGCCAGGATTGCGGAATGTGCTCAGCATGTTGTTTAGGGAAAGTGGTACTGTGCTCATTGCGGTACGCTTTTTGATGTGTCTGTTTTTTGCACTTTCATAGTTTTTATATGTGCGCAGGCATATGCCCAGCTCTTCAGCGGCGCGTTCTGCATCCCAGCCAAGACTTTTTCGCCACAACCTCAATTCATAGCCCGTCATTTTTCCCTCGTAAAAGTGCAATATCTGCACTTTTTGCTCACTAAAATTTTAAATAATAATACAGAAAAAGTGCAAAAAATGCACTTAAATTAGATTGGTATGGTGGCACCTTCGGCTCCCCGGCAAGCCGGGTCGTCGCCTGCACTTCGCGTGATGTCCAGTTACTGGCCATCGCGCTAC
>NZ_JRKB01000038.1:0-85615 GCF_000800945.1 Plesiomonas sp. ZOR0011 | reverse complement strand
AAGCTCGATGAGGTCGACTCTTGTTATAGTCATCCCGCCAAGCTTCAATTTTCAATTTAGCATCAGGTAATGAGTCTAATCAGTGGCAGTTGAGGCACTCATCTTGACAGGCTCCGATTTTTAGAGCATTCGCAGTCTGACGGTCCATAAATAAAAAAACTGTATAATAATTATCATTAAAAAGAGGAGGCATTACGCCTCCTCTAAATTTAACGGTTTACCTAATACTCAAACCTTACCACCTACACCTTTGAATTTTTCAATAAATGCGGCTATTTTCTGGAACACTGTTTGCTTCTTAGTAAGGTATTGCGGATTCAGCGGACTCATTTTAGGAAGAATATCATTAAGCTCAGTACCGCTATCACTTGCACTCTCTCGTTTGAGCGAGGTGGTGATATAACGCTTAGCGGCTTCTGCATTCAGCTTTTCTGAGTCAATCAACTCTTGAGCTTCACGTTGTTGCTCGGCTTGCGCAAAGGTGAAAAAGGCATCAATGATACTGGCTTTATCATCAATCTTATCGAGGTCAGTTTGTTGAATAAAATCAACTAACAAACTCTCCTTTGCTCTATTGCCTAGGCTGGAGCGGATCATCCGGCGAACCTCTTCAACTAAGCTCGCTTTATCTTTTGTTTTTTTGTTTTTCTCAAAAACCAGCGTCAGGATGTAATCGAGATTAATCTCTTGAGATTTAAGCAGATCAATCTCAAAAACAATGTCATCCCAGTCAACCGTTGATTTCTCTTTCGTATTGGCTTCTTTCTCACGGCGTAGCCAGTCACGGATATCGTTATAGGTTGAACGATAATCCTGAACCTTTCTGTCTGCGGGTATGCGGATAGTCTGCAGTTCAGCAAGCTTTTCATCCGTAACATAGTGCTGTGCTTTGAAAGCCTCAATAGCTTCAGGATCACTGAGGTCAACGCTTTGTAACGCTTTCAGGCTGGCGAACTCATCGTAGTTTTGCAGAAGATTCTCAACGCGAAGATATTCGCCAAATAACTTAGCGAATGCTTTTTTGTCTGATTCCTTCTCGATGGCGGTCGGATCAGGGAAGCGTTGCTCTAACTCTTGTACCACAGCCATAAAGCCACGCTTCGCTTCGCCTGTAATCAAATCGGTAAAGCCTTCCATGTACTCTTTATAGCTCTTTTCGAGTACCACGTTCTTGGTGTTTTTATCACCAAACAACGTAATGGCATCGACCGTTGCCTGCTCCAAATTTCGGAAGGTGACAATATTACCAAACGTCTTAGTAGCATCATAAATGCGGTTGGTTCGTGAATACGCTTGCATCAAGCCGTGGTAACGCAAGTTTTTATCCACAAACAAGGTATTCAGCGTCGGTGCATCAAAGCCCGTCAGGAACATACCAACCACAATCAGCAAGTCGATTTCCTTGGCTTTAACCTGCTTTGCCAAGTCTCGGTAATAGTTTTGAAAGCCGTTGCCATCGACACTGAAGTTCGTTTTGAACATCGCGTTGTAATCATCAATGGCTGAGCTTAAGAACTCTTTTGCACTGACATCCATAGCTGATACGTCAAAGCTTTCATCTTGAATATCCCCCACCGAATCTTGCTCTTCATTCGCAGCAAAGGAGAAGATAGTCGCAACTTTGAGCGGCTTTTCACTGTCTTGCTGTAAAGTTTTGAATGCGTCGTAATACCGCTTAGCGGCCTCAACACTACTCACTGCAAACATGGCATTAAAGCCTTTTGCATCAATGTGTAGACGGTGTGTCTTTTGGCGGAAGTTATTCAGAATGTACTGGGTGATTTCTCTGATACGCTGAGGATGCAGTAAAGCATCTTTGTTTTCAGCCGCACTGAGTTTTTTTTCGTCTTGCTCAGTTTCAATGGCTTTGAATTGTGGGCGTACATCGTTGTAGTCCACTTTGAACTTGAGCACTTTCTCATCGCGGATAGCATCGGTAATCACATATGAGTGTAGCTCACGCCCGAACACACTTGCCGTGGTATCAGCACCCAGCGCGTTTTCTGGGAAAATAGGTGTTCCGGTAAAACCAAACTGATAGAACTTCTTGAACTTCTTCTTCAGGTTTTCTTGGGCCTGGCCGAACTGGCTACGGTGACACTCATCAAAGATGAACACGACTTGCTTAGTGTAGATTGGCAGATCGCTTTCACTCTTCATCAGGTTATTGAGCTTTTGAATGGTGGTGACAATGATCTTGTTGTCATCTTTATCCAAATTACTCTTAAGGCCAGCGGTGCTCTCTGAGCCGTTTACGCTGTCTGGTGAGAAACGTTGGTACTCTCTCATGGTCTGGTAATCCAGATCTTTACGATCTACCACGAAGAACACTTTATCAATGAACTCGAGCTCTGTGGCTAAGCGTGCAGCCTTGAAACTGGTTAGTGTTTTACCTGAGCCTGTGGTGTGCCAGATATAACCACCACTCTCGATTTTGCTCCAGCTTTTGCTTTGGTAGCTGCTTCGAATCTTCCACAAAATACGCTCAGTAGCGGCAATCTGATAAGGGCGCATGACGAGCAACGTGTTGCTGATATCAAACACCGAATAGTGCAGTAGCACATTGAGCAGGGTATGTTTTTGGAAGAAGGTGGCCGTAAAGTCTTTCAGATCTTTGATAAGACCATTGTCAGACTTCGCCCAGTTCATGGTGAAGTCAAAGCTGTTTTTATTGCGTGTGGTGGTATTGGCAAAGTAGCGCGTATCAGTGCCATTCGAGATCACAAACAGCTGCAAGTATTTGTACAGTGAATGCTCACTGTTAAAGCTCTCTTTACTGTATCGGTGTATTTGGTTGAACGCCTCACGGATAGCAATGCCCCGCTTTTTCAGTTCGATTTGAACCAGTGGCAGGCCGTTGACCAGAATCGTCACATCGTACCGATTAGCATGGGTTCCTGCTTGTTCGAACTGCTTAATTACCTGAACTTTGTTGCGGGTGATGTGCTTCTTATCGACCAGGTAGATGTTTTTGATATGCCCATCATCAAACACAAAGTCATGGATGTAGTCATCGTGGATCTTGCGGGTTTTATCAATGATGCTATCGCTAGGGTTATCGAGCCAGGTTTCAACAAAGCGTTGCCATTCACTCTCGGTAAACTGTACATCGTTAAGCGCCTGAAGTTGTACGCGCACATTGGCTAACATGGCATCAGGGTTGTTTAAGGCTGGCAGATACTCATAGCCTTGATTGATTAAGTCTTGGATCAGCTCGTTTTCTAGATCGCTTTCGCTTTGGTAGTTTTCTGCGACATGCCACTCTTTGGTGTACTTATCGAGAACAATAAAACTGTTGGATTCAGCAATCGTTTTGTAATCAATCATTCCGTGATCTCTTGTTCTGCAGCAGCTTTTTTACTTCACGATCAAAATCAGATTCGATGCGCTGCTGCTTATTAAATTTATCGTATTCGGCGTGAGCCTTGAGCTCCGCTTGCTTTCGGCTCACTGAGCCATACCCTTCTAGGATTTGGTACTCATTGAAAGACAGGAACTTGTTCACACTTTCGGCGAAGCTTTCCATGGTGAAGGTGTTGCGTCGTTCAATAATGCCTTCGATATAATCAAAAAAGGCGGATACCGCACGCTCTAACTTTTTGATTTCATCTTCACTTAAGTAGTTTTTAGCGACGGTTGAGTCTGACTTTAATACACGCCCCTGTGGGGCATTTTTATACGTACTCATGCCCATCAGCGGTTTGTTGGCATCCGCTTTGAGTGCAATGATTTCTGCGGCTGTGTGTCCGGTAATCGCGTAATGAAACTTGTCTTGTACGTGAGCGTAGAACAACTGTGTCGTTCTCGATTTGGGGTCATAATCGATACTGCACTCAGCAAAAATATCGGTAATTTGTTGGTAAATGCGTCGCTCGCTGGTGCGGATCGAGCGCACACGCTCCAGCAGCTCACGGAAATAGTCTTTACCAAAGAAACGGCCATTTTTTAGCCGTTCATCATCCATGGTGAAACCTTTGATGATGTACTCTTTGATAAGCGCCGTAGCCCAAATACGAAACTGAGTTGCTTGGGCTGAGTTGACGCGATAGCCCACAGAGATGACGGCATCAAGGTTGTAGTATTTGACCTTCTTCGTTTGGGTTTTACCCGCAATGGCCCCGTGCTCAGTGGTATGTTCCAAAATAGAACATACCACATCTTCTTGTAGCTCATTGCTGTCAAAGATATTTTTCAGATGTTTGGTTATTGCAGGGCGTTGTACACCAAACAGTTCAGCCATCCGTTCTTGAGTCAACCAGAGGGTCTCACCATTGAGCAATACCTCTACCTTGACCGCACCATTCGGTGCGGTATACAAGAGGAACTCTGTGGTTTGATCCTGCAAACTAAGTAGTTTAGACATTGCTTTCCTTCCTTAGTTACTCGCTGGAGTAGGCTCAGGCTTTGGGAAGCTCAGCAGCAGATCACGGTAGTACTCGTACTGTTGTTGGCGAAGTTCGATTTCGCGGGGCAAGCCTTCGGTAATGGAGTTGGTGAGGGCATCGAATTTGTCGAGGATGGCGACGATACGCACTTGTTTTTCATACGGGGGCACTGGAACAATAATCTTTGAAAAGTCACTTTTATTGATGATTGGCATTGTTCCTCCGCTCAACTCTCCCTGTCGACGCAATGTATCACGCATCGCAGTGAGTACATGGAACAGATAGCTGACATGGACGTTATCATCGGTCAAAATAATTGCGTTAATTTGTTGATTTGGAATACAAACGTTAGCATTGATGACTGTCTTACCCATATCTGCTCCTATACATGTGACTAACAATGAGCCACTAGGAATCTGAACTTTGGACATCGATGCAGCTCCCTCCAATGACAATCGACGACTTGGGTATTTGATGCTACGCATCCCGTTCTTGACATCACTGGGGGTTACAAAATCGACTTTGTCCCCCCATGCCGATTTGTCAGATGACTTTGGAGTACGACCTGTCACGATACGGCCAATATCCCCCAACGTCTTCCACTCAACATCACCATGAGCAAAGTTCAATAACTTCTCGCGATAGTAATTGTATTGCGTTTTACGCATGTTAAGCTCAGCGGTCAGCTCAGCGGTCAGCTCAGCGGTCATGGCGGTAAATGCGTCCAGAATACGGACGATTTCTGCTTGGATTTTCAGTGATTTCTCTGGATTATCAGGGCAGGGAATAGGTATGCTAATTTTTGCAAGATCGGTTGCAGAAACATCAATGACTTTTGTTCCCTTTGCCAGTTTCTTTTTCTCGCGATAAAACTCAGGTGTTTGAGTGAAGTAGACAAAATATTTACCAAGAATAAGGTTACTTGGCTTAAATATGGTTGCATGACCACCCGTAACGGCATCTTGTTTACCCAAATAAACTAAAGCCTTTCCGACATCCTCAAGGTTTTCACTTGTATTCGTGATTACGACATCACCAGTATTTATCTTTTTGAGCTTTTTTGCCGTTTCAGGGGAGACAAAAGATATTGTCGTTTTCGTTGAAGACCCGTAATAAGTGTAAATCTGCCCATAGTGAATAGCTGGTACTCCCGACTCAGTAAAGTCGGCTTTTGGTAAGCCGTTTCCACGAACTAACTCACCTAGATCACTTAGCACTTTCCACTCAACCTCAACGCCATCCAGCAGTTTTTCCATAAAGCTTAAATGGTTCATGCGTCCTGCTCCTCATCAGCAACCTCAGCCCCTTCAATCTCTCCGATGATGGCATCGATATCTTTACGCAGTTGCTCAATCTTGCTTACAGTCGTTTTAAGTTCAGCATTAAGCTTAGTGATATCCACCGCTTCACGGGTATCTTTCGCCTCTACATAGCTGCTGACAGACAGGTTGTAGTCATTCTTCTCAATATCACTTAACGGTACTGATTTAGCAAAATGGTCTACATTAGCTTTGCTCTCAAACACCTGCATGATTTGGTTGATGTGTTCATCCAGCAGAATGTTGTTATTGGTTTCTTTCTTGAACAACCCACTGGCATCAATGAACTGGGTATTGGTGTTGGGTTTGTTTTTCGCCAGCACCAAAATATTCACCGCGATAGTCGTGCCATAGAACAGATTTGGTGCAAGAGAGATAACGGTTTCTACATAGTTGTTATCAACCAGATATTTCCGAATCTTTTGCTCTGCACCGCCTCGATAGAAGATCCCAGGGAAGCAGACGATAGCCGCTCGGCCCTTACTCGACAGATAACTCAATGCATGCAGTACAAACGCAAAGTCAGCTTTGGATTTAGGGGCTAGCACCCCAGCAGGGGCAAAGCGTTCATCGTTGATGAGCGTTGGATCATCACTGCCAATCCATTTAACTGAGTAAGGTGGGTTAGACACGATGGCATCAAACGGCTTGTCATCACCAAAGTGGGGTTCGCGCAATGTATCACCGAGTTGGATGTCAAACTTGTCGTAGTTGATGTTGTGCAAGAACATGTTCATCCGCGCCAAGTTGTACGTGGTGTGGTTGAGTTCTTGCCCAAAAAAACCGTCTTCAATGATATGCGCGTCGAAGTGCTTCTTCGCCTGCAACAGCAGTGAGCCTGAGCCACATGCGGGGTCATAAATCTTGTTAACACTGGTCTGCTTGTGCATGGCCAGTTGTGCGATTAGCTTAGATACATGCTGTGGTGTGAAGAACTCACCACCGGACTTCCCTGCGTTAGCGGCATAATTGGAAATCAGGAACTCATAAGCATCACCAAACAGGTCAATTTGGCTAGCTTCGAAGTCACCAAAGTCCAATTCAGCAACACCTTTGAGTACTGCGGCTAAACGAGAGTTTTTGTCTTTTACCGTATGCCCTAAACGGGTGCTGGTGGTATCAAAGTCAGCAAACAAGCCTTTGATGTCATGCTCGGAAGGGTAGCCACTCGCAGAGGCTTCAATATCTTTAAAGATATGCGCTAGATCGGTATTCAAGCTTTCATTGGTATTGGCATCTTTAACAACGTTAACAAAAAGGTCACTAGGACGAATGAAGTAACCTTTGGTTTTCACTGCATCGTCTTTGATCTCTTGTGTAATGACGCTATCAGGCAGCTCAGCGTAGTTGATACTGTCATCACCGGCTTCAATGTAGTTGGTGAAGTTTTCACTGATAAAGCGATAGAACAACGCACCTAAGACATACTGCTTAAAATCCCAGCCATCAACAGCGCCTCGCACGTCGTTAGCGATAGCCCAAATTTGGCGCTGTAGGGCAGCACGTTGCTGGTTACTTGTCATGTTCTGGTTCCCGTAAATCTGGTAGTGGATAGGCGTACTGTACCGCCTGAAACCGCCTCTCTGTGACGTTACGGCTGCTAGAAGCACTTACAGTACGCTAAAATTTGGCGGGTATTATATCAAGTAAGGCAAGGAGTACCGATGTTAATCGCACACAATGGAATTTAAATGATGGTCTGTCAGGAAATAAACCATGACAGCCGTTCAATAAATAAACTATTGACGAGATTGTGCAATACGTTGCTGTAACCATGCTTCCACCTCACTTTCTAACCAACGCGAGCTTCTGCCTAATTTGATTGGCTTGGGGAACTCACCGTCTTTAATCAGCTTGTAAAACCACTTATCTGTTAACCCAGTTAATTTGGTGATGAATGCCATATCAACAAACTTATCGTTCAGAATTGAGTAATCAGTAGACATCGTTTTTTCTCCATGAGTTAAAGGGAGAAGGAGTAGGGTTACTTCTTCAAACGATATGGCATGGAGTATTTTTTTAGACGTTATCGCTTAATGAGTAATAAGAGCGCCCGAAGGCGCTCTCACTTTAAGAAGCTCTTCTACGGCCTCCTGATTGCTTTGTAGCAGGCAATTGACTTTTACCTACTACACGACATCCAAGAGGCGTAAGGGCTAACATCTCCTCGTCACTCTTAGTCAGGTAACTAATCACTTTATCTTTCAGTACGTATCGTTTATCACTATCGTTATAGGTTACTGTCCCAATACCGTATGACTTCCATTCTTTATATTTACGCTTATCAGCATTACAGTTGTAGTACGTCCTAGGTTCATCACTCATTGATTTCCAATCTTCTCCTAGCTGCCTGCATAAGGTAATGTCACCTTGTACCTTATGCCCATTGAAGATGAAGATAAGGTGATGATGAATACCTCGTTTACGACCACACTCCATCTTCCAGATATAACCCAATAGATGGTTATATTTACGTTTAACAGCGTTTATATAATCGGCACGGTCTTTAACTGCTTTATCAAAGGTAATGTCGTTACTGATAGATTCTGCATAATGGATATCCAGTCTGACGATGAGAAGTTTGGCATGATGATCGAAAAGACTATCTAGGTATTGAGCTAGGCTTTCATGGTTGCGTTTATTGCCTCTCATGGCATTATGAAATGCTTTCTTGCATAATGGTCTACTGAACATCTCTCTTAATTCTAGTAGAGTATCATCCAAGCGCTGCCTTTCAATCCATGTTAGGTTATAGATGTCTTTATTCCTATATCCCCAAAATAATTTAATGAAACGGCTAGCTAGAGGGTGAGCGACAGGTTTCCCATCAGTGTATTTAAGGTCATTGAGAGCTAATGCCAGAGCCTCATCAAAACATTCACTCACGTTAACTCTTAAATGTCTGATAGAAGAGTTCTGTACATACTGGATAACTTTTAAAGCATGAATGCTCATAATGAAAATCCTTTGAAAAGGTATTAGCGCAATACTCTTTTGAGGAGTATTGCTATGAAGGTGGTATAGGTAGCATTACTTGTGGTAATGCTTATAGTGTTACTCGGAGTAGTGATATCTAATGATGATTAATGGTATGAATGATTCTAATGATAGTTAATGATAGTTAATGATAGTTAATGATAGTTAATGATAGTGGATGGTTAATGATGGAGTAACTCTAATAATATAAATACCCAATCATTATTGTAATAAATAGGCTGGTGATTTTGGCTTGGTATATAAAGAAGGGTTTGTGTAAATTACCGTTAATCGGGTTATATTTGTGCAGTGTTAAATGTAATGAGTTATGGAGATATAAGCATTTCAAAAAGAAATAGGTCGAATGCTTGCTTTATCAAGTATCCAAGCATTTATTTCATGCTCTAACCAACCTACGGCAGACAAGCCAATCTTAATCGGTTTAGGAAACGAATCATCGTAACGAGGTGACTTGTGGTTCAACCTGTCGTAGATGGTTGAACGTGCTAAACCAGTCTTCTGAATGACGTCATTCATGCGTAGGATTTTGATGTTGGTGCTCATGGTGTGTTCCTCTAAGTGGTTTCTCGACACTTGAAGGAGGATGTGGTTAAGAAAAACACATTAATGGGTTATTTTGGTAAATAAACTCAATTATTTCATACTGATGTGTGTTATTTTTAAGACCTAGGTTTTTGGCTGTTTTGGGCTAAATACCGTTCGTTTTACTAAAGTACAGGGACTAGATATGGTGGAAATTAGCTCTGCAACTTCATTATCTAAGCAGAAATCTGATGAGAGAGTATCCGATGGGATAGATAGTGCTTTAAAGTTAAGAGCAATGAATTTCATTTCTTTTAACTTTATAATTCCTATCCAAAACTCAAACCATGATATAGCGAAACACATAATAAAAAGTGGCTCTGCTGGTAAGTTGTTCGTTAATGATTTAATTTCTAAGCTCAAGGATAGTAAATATGATGATGATAATGAACGTGAAAAAAATGAGCAGCTAATTGCGACCTTAACCTCTTGGAGCAAGGTTGATAACCATGCTTTTGATAAGATTCTTGGTTTATTTTTGAGTGTGTATGGAGTGCATAATATTCATGACTGCTATATGGTGATGAACCTTCCATTATTCATTCTGACAAAGGCTCGTTTTTATCATGATCTCGATGATGGGCCTATTAGCTTGCTCAAAGAGTTAATTAGTGATTTGAGTGTTGATGCTGATTGCAAAATTAAAAGCGATAGCTGTGATATTCGAGCTTTAAATATTGCAGTTAGTGCATTGGTCGCATTAGCTCAACGATTGGATAAGTTCAGTTTTAAAGTTGATGAGTTTGTTAAGCCGGGGCAGGTGCTAAAAGCTAAAGGTTTAATGATAAAGCTTGCGTTTTTTGTAAAGAAAAAACACTCATTGTATAAACCGATATGTGATGAAGATAAATATATTGCAACGAGCATTGCAGGAATTGACTTTCCCAGGTTTAATGCTAAAAATAACTCCGTGGGTAAATTGCAGGCTGTAATTGATACAATTGTACAAGCTGAAATGATTTATGGCTGTGACGATTCAGTAGATGGTAAAATAAAATTTAAAAGGTTTAATGATGAGCTTTGTTCCTTGATTTCTAACTTTGCAGAGTCGTGCTCTGATAAAGCTATAATTAAAAGTACAATTACTATTGAAGCGCTATCTAAACACAAGCAGTTTTTTGTTGATTATCTGATGGCGAATACATTTAATGAAATAAGCTCTCAAGTTTGGGTCCAAAGCTATCTTCGCTACTGTGTGGAACGAAATTATCAAATTGATTTTTTCTGTGCAATGGCATCTGCATTTATTCCTCGTTATGAATTTAATAAGGAGTTAAAGCGTATAAAACAAGCTGTTGAAGTTAGGGTTGCAAGAAATAAATCATCAAAGCGTACGCAACTGAATGTGACTGTTGATAAAAAGCTTTTTGATATCATAAATGAATTTTGTGAGAATAATAAAATGCAAAAGAGTGAGCTTGTTAAGTTGGCAGTATCAGAGTTTATAAATAATTCATCTCGATAGTTTAATGTAAATTATCTCACACATATATTATCTCCGTGAACAAACCATACGGACTGTCTCTCACAGTCCTTTTTTCATTGGAGAACGTATATGGCACACCTTATCGATACTATGGCCTATTGTGGTCAAACTCCCTGGCATGGATTAGGCACGCTGTTACCACCTAATCAATCACTCGACTTGTGGCTAGATGCTGCAGGCATGAACTGGTCTATTGAGCATAGCGATGTATTATTTCAATCTGGTGATTCTGCTTCTACCGTTTTACCCTTCACTGATAATAAAGTCCTTTATCGTTCCGATACTTTAGAGCCTTTATCTGTCGTTTCTCAACGCTATAAAGTTGTACAGCCACGAGAGGTATTACACTTCTACCAAGATTTGGTTCATGCTGGTGGCTTTGAATTAGAAACAGCAGGCTCACTGAAAGGTGGCCGTAAATTATGGGCATTAGCTAAAACAGGACAAGACTTAAATTTACGAGGCGGTGATAAAGTAAAATCTTATTTATTACTTGCCACCAGCTGCGATGGCACGCTTTGCACTACCGCGCAATTTACATCACTACGTGTGGTTTGTAATAACACGCTGCAAATTGCGTTGCGTGATCATTCCGGTGCGATTAAGGTTCCACACTCAACCAACTTTGACCCTGCCAGTGTTAAAGACGCGCTAGGGTTAGGTTTATCGCAGTGGGATGGATTTAAACAACACGCTAAAGCGCTGTCTCAGTGTCCTGTTTCGTCCACTGAAGCTATCCGCTTTTTCAGTGAGTTGTTATCACTGCCGGACACACCCGATGGCGCGATTGTGCTACCTCGTCCTTTGCAGCGTATGCATGAGCTTTTCATGGGGGGAGGAATGGGATCAGAACTCGCGAGTTCCCGACATACTGCTTGGGGATTAGTTAATGCGGTCACTGAGTATGTTGATCATCACCGACGTGCTCGTAGCCAAGATTACCGTCTTGATTCAGCTTGGTTTGGGCTAGGAGCGCAACTCAAAAACCAAGCCTTCACACAAGCACAAACTCTCTTGCAGTGATCTGCCTCAGTCCATTAAAGGAGCTCAATCATGTCGTCATTAAGACTCGGTGACCACTTAATTACCCCACGCTTAGGCTATACCCACCATGGGATTTATGTCGGTAACGATGACGTTATTCACTACCAAGGTCCATCCAATGGCGAGCCTGGTGAAATTGTTCTTTCCTCTCTTGAGGCATTTTGTGACGGACGTTCACTCCATGTAAGGTCTCATCCTGATCGTGCATTTAGTCGTGCCGAATGTGTACGCCGAGCTTATCAACGACTCGGCGAGTCGGATTACAACCTGCTGTTTAACAATTGTGAGCACTTCGTCATGTGGTGTATTGAGAACTCAAAATCCTCATCACAGGTTAATCGCGTTGCGACCTCTGTAGCTTTAGGACAAGCAACAAAAATGGCGGCCAGTAAAACAACAGCTGTATTAGCAACAGGCGCTTCGCTTGGCAGTACGCTGGGAGCTACAGCAGCCACATCTGTTGCTGCAGCAAGTTCTGCCCCTGTGTGGGTTCCCGTTGCTGTTGGTATTGGTTCGTTTTATGCCGTCAAAAAAGTGTGGTCGTGGTTCACGGAGTGACTTTGTTATTTCGTGGTACATCATCATATTTACATAAGGGAGGCATATGCCTCCCTTATTCATTTATGTCTGTAGCGTTGTTCAGTACCTGCTCTGTGGGCTTTCTATCTAGGCAGTGAACATACAATGCTGAACTAGCATCACCCTTGATCTTGAATGCGAATCACTATTCGTATCATTCGCGAACTTGTAAATGCTTAAAGTAACTAATTCCACTTTTGCATTATTGAAGAAGGAGAACTTCATGACACATTCAACCGCATTGAAAGTAATCGATTACCCTGATGAGGGCACCGTTACACGACTCATTGTTCCTGAGCAGGCTAGATTAGATTTTTGGCCTCAGTGCTTTGGTTCAATTCCCCAATGGGTACTGTTAGAGCCTCAAGCATTTGCCTGGTTAGATCGCTTATGTGATGACTACAACGGAGGTTTCTGGGATTTTTATACGCTCAGTAATGGTGGGGCATTTATGGCCCCCGACAGTGATGAGGACTCAGAAGAGAAATGGTCGCTGTTTAATCCCATGAATGGTAATGAAGCCGAAGTGAGTGCCGAGGCGGTAGGGATCATCGTTTGCTTACTAACTTACAGCCACCATGCCTGTCATACCGAAAACAGCGCGATGATCGAGCATTATTACCGTTTACGTGAGTATGCGTTAGCGCATCCAGAATCAGGTCAGATCTTGAGCATTATTGACTGAGGCTCTGAAAAGGAAATGTGCTATGCCTACACAAACCGTCTTCCCGGCACGTTTATCGCCGATTACTGAATGGCAAATCGTGTTAACGCAGTTATTGAAAACACACTACGGCCTTGCACTTAATGATACGCCGTTCAGTGATGAACAGACTATCCGCACATCCATTCACGCAGGGCTTACGCTCAGTGAAACACTGAATAGCCTCGTCGATAAATACAACCTACAGCGTATTGATCAGACGGCCTTTTACTGCGAACCCACACCTTATATTAGTGCCTACGATATTCAGCGAGCACGACGCAATACAGGGCTTGCCCCTTCCCACTGAGCTACATCCATTCCCACCATTATTTAGTCAGGTCTTTTCTTAAGAAGGCTATGGCATTGTTTTGTCTATCACTCCCCAGATGCCTAAGGCATCTGGGAGGACTACTTTTGGAGTGTTTATCATGCATTACCATAAACTCAAGGCTGGGGAGATCCCCGGCACCTATGTTGTAACCGAGCCAGTGACAGAAAGCGACCTCTTACATATGGCAAACCAAGTGGCACGTAAACGGCTGGCTAAGGGCGTATCGATTGCATCCACTGCGGATACCGCACAGCGATTACAAACCTTGCTACAAAACCGCGATCACGAAGTCTTTGCGATGATGTTTTTGGATAACCTACATCGTCTCTTAGCCTTTGAGGAGTTATTTAGAGGGACGCTCGGTAGTGCGAGTGTCTATCCCCGTGAAATCGTCAAACGCGCGT
The DNA here is from genome assembly GCF_000800945.1 of Plesiomonas sp. ZOR0011. Classification (NCBI taxonomy): domain Bacteria; kingdom Pseudomonadati; phylum Pseudomonadota; class Gammaproteobacteria; order Enterobacterales; family Enterobacteriaceae; genus Plesiomonas; species Plesiomonas sp. ZOR0011. The sequence continues at coordinate 71,782 of NZ_JRKB01000038.1, read as the reverse complement.
TGTTATTGAATAGTGCAGCAGTAATTGCAGTACACAACCATCCTAGTGGACATCCTGAGCCCAGCAACTCAGACCGAGCCATAACTCAAGCACTAAAACAGGCTTTAGCGTTAGTCGATATAAACCTGTTGGATCATGTTGTTGTCGGTGCTGAAGGTTACGTCTCACTGGCTGAGAGAGGCCAGCTATGAACCTGACTCTAGGAGAAATACACCTTATAGTCCTCAACCAATCAAGTGATTCAACTGCTCACCTAGCTCAACGTATCGCCGATGACATGGCTTTTTTGCACCAGAGTCTAGGGGATGAGGTCAGTAATGATCTGGGGATCAGTATCAGCTATTTAGTCGAACAGTTTACGCTACTGGCAGCCGCTTACCGTGCTCCAGTGAAAATGGAGAAACGCCCATGATTGAATTTACCGATAGCTTTAGCCAAGCTGCAGTAGCACAAGCTTTATGTACGCATCCTGATCTTGTTCAGATGCTCAGCCACCAGCTGACTCTGCCTAGTTTTGCCTACGCGTATGATATGGAGGGAAAGCGTATTGGTGGGCCATTGATTGTGCCCAATCCGGTACTGTGCAAAACGTGGCTATTTGTGGACCCGAGAAATATGCGCGAGGCTCTGCCAACCGAAATCAACTTTGTCCGTTTTCGTTGTGACTGTGATGCAGCAGGCCAACCTATCGGTGATTGGCAGCGAACTATTGTTGGAGCGTACATCAATCACGGCAGTAATGAAGAGCCCGATTGGTGCAGTCATACGTGAATCATCTACAAAAGCAGATCATGGATACATTGGATTTGTATGCTTTTGATAACAACAAAAACTCAACGAGAAAATGGCGAAGAACTCATGGTCGGAAGGAAAGTCATTACGAGCGATCGATCTTGGTGATATGATTTGGCGCTAAGGTAATGTGGGATTAGGCAACTGAGATAAGTAGGTTTATTAGAGATTCTCATCTATTTGTAAGCTATTGATTTTAATGGCTTATAAATCAGGGGGTATATGTGGGGGTATGATGAAAGATATAACTTGAAAATATCTTTCATTACAATGACTTGATGTTGATGTTATACTCCCTTCACCCGCTCCATTCATGCCTTCTTGAGTCACTCTCCTTCGTGTTATTTTGTGTTATATCCCTCTAGCTTCTTTATTTTTATTGTTGCTTTTCATTGGGTTACTGTATCAATGGCTTTTTAGTGCTTTGGCGTTTAGTCATCATTCCCATTTTCGCTGACATGATGAAATAGGAATGCGTTGCCATTGGCGATAAACGGCAATGCAACGAGGTGCATTAAGGCGGCTCAACATTCACCATGCACTATTGTCATTCAGCATGGCCATGAAAAAACACCTGTGCATCCTGTTGGCGCGGCTCTGATTGGTGATGCGCGGTGACAAGAGAAAAGATGAGAGAAAAATAAATGATGCGCAGGGTAGGGCGTTTAGCAGAAAATAAAATTAAATGAAAAATAAACCTTTACTTAGGTAGCTAACCCAGCCATAATGCAATGGCTCTGTTGTTAAGAGAGTTATTAATAAAGCGTAAAGTAAAAGAAAAACCCTCAGAATTCCCGCGTAACCGTTGTTATTCCTTAGTGTTTCCCTTAGCTTCTTGCCTCATAAATAATTCGTTTCCTCAGCGCAACACAATAATTTAATTAAGAAAAGGGACGTATTATGTCTACTAAAAGCACTGGTTCAGTAAAATGGTTTAACGAAGATAAAGGTTTTGGCTTTATTGCTCAAGACAACGGCGGCGCAGATGTATTTGTACATTTCCGTGCCATTATCTCTGAAGGTTTCAAAACCTTGAAAGAAGGCCAAAAGGTTTCTTTTGATGTTGAGCAAGGTGCCAAAGGCCCACAAGCGTCTAACGTTACCGCGCTGTAAGCCTCTCTGATACCAGAAAGCGGGCGCCCGCCGCCCGTTTTCCTTGTCACCGTTATCCTCGATACCCGTTCGATTTCCTATCCTGTTATTTCTGTTATTGATTGCTTTGAATCAACTTTATATTGACGTTGAAAGGCTACAGAAATTCAGCGTTGAATAATATATAAGGTTTTTTATGGCCAAAGTTAATGGCAGAAGCAGATTTTGGTTTTACCAAAATAAAGAAATTATTAAGAAAACAACTGAAGAATTAAAATAATGATTATAAAATTCACTGTGGGTGATTTCTCTTGGGAATCCTCATTGCATCAATTAAATAGTGATGCGCTTATTCGTCACATCCATTTTTATAGTGGTCATAGCGGTGTTGGCATCAGTATCAACTATTGTGAAAGTACCAGTCGGGGTAATATTTATTCCCGTGATGCATTAGTCGGTAATTTCGCTGTTCTATCGTAATAATTCATGCCACGGCATGATGCGTGCCGGCGTTGGCGTTTGATGGTCTTTTTAATATCCCTACATCAGTTAATTATCGCAATGATTGAGCGTTGCTCTCTTTGCGCCGATTAACCTCTCATTTTTGCCAATAAACGCGTTGCTGACGAAAAATAATACTATTCCCTTGCAGCATGGCGTTTAGTTGCCTCTCAACTGATCTTTTTTCTCTGCTGGTGCGCATTAGATGAGTGGGACTCGATATCACCTGCAATACGTGGATACAGTGCACGGCACGCTCAATTGTTACGGCTGTAGCTGATTTGTATTTGGCGTGTAAATGTGGCATGGTGATGTAAATCACACTTTTAGTGTTATTCATGTATGGCTCAAAATGAGCGTTAACACGGAGAGACAAGATGAAGAAAATGCTGATGGTTGCGGCACTGTGCGCCGGTTTGAGCGGCGTAAGCCTTAGTAGCTATGCTGCGCCTGCGCAAAAGCCTTTGATGGGCGGTTGGAGTGCAGCCGAGGTAACTCCACAAGCCAAGCAGGCCGCTGAATTTGCATTTAAAGCGTCCAATGTATCTTCCAAGTTGGACAAAGTGATCGCGGTACAGCAGCAGGTAGTGTCAGGAATGAACTACAAAGTGATCTACCAGCTGGCTGACGGTTCACGTTGGCAGGCGCAGGTTTACCGTGCGCTGGATGGACATGAAGAGCTGCATGCATTGAACCGTATTCCGGCTAATCAGTAATTGATTTACATTGTTAGCCACCTGCCATGAGTTTTGGCTGGTGGCTATTTATTTATCAACAACCAGTAAACCCTTCTCGTTTTCTCATCCACGAGGCATGCCTATTTGGGGTGAATTGAGTCGAATGAATCGATGAGTCACTACCCCTAACCCCCAGCCTTAGGTAAAATCTGCCGCTTACTCTACGACATGCGGCGGCATCATCTGACCGCATGCCGGCATTTCCCGGACGGAAATCCGAACAACTGAGATACCATACAAAATGAAAATTCTGCGGCATTATGCCTTTACCCTCTGTTTGCTGGCGGGGATTGTTCTGGGCGGCGCGGGCGGCCTGCTTTTTGGTGAAAAAGCGCTACTGGTGAAGCCGGTGGGCGATCTGTTTTTGAATCTGATGTTTATGGTGATCGTGCCGCTGGTGTTTTTCAGCGTCTCCTCGTCGATTGCAGAAATGAAGCAGATGACCCGCTTGGGCAAAATCATGGGTACCGTGTTTGCGGTATTTGTCTGCACTGCGTTATTCGCAGCGGTGATTGGTTTGATTGGCACACACCTGTTCAATCCATTCCAAAATGTGGATACCCAGAGTTTATTGGCGCAATTGCCTCCGGTAGCCGAAACGGAGTCGGGTAAAAGCATCGGCCAGATCTTGGTCAGCACGTTTACCGTGCCGGATTTCTTGCAACTCTTCACCCGTTCGAGTCTGCTGCCGCTGATCGTGTTTTCCATCTTGTTTGGTCTGGCGACTGCGTTCTCGGGCGAGCAAGGCCGTCCGGTGGCGCAGCTGCTGTCCGCGGGTACTACCATTATTTTGCGCATGGTGAGCATCATCATGTACATCGCGCCGGTGGGCTTAGGCTGCTACTTTGCCGCTACTGTCGGTGCGCTGGGGCCGCAAATTATCAGCGGCTATCTCAATGCCTTCTTCTTGTATCTGGCGCTGACGGTGGTGTATTTCTTCGGGGCGAATACCCTGTATGCCTTTATTGCCGGAGGGATGGCGGGCGTGCGCATCTTCTGGGCCAACGTGGCCACTCCAGCAGTGACCGCGTTAGCCACCGCATCCAGTGCAGCCTGTATTCCGGTGAATCTGGTGGCGACCAAAAAGATGGGCGTACCGGACGATATCGCAGAAACCGTGATCCCGTTAGGGGCTAACACGCACAAAGATGGCTCGGTGATTGGCGGGATTTTGAAGATCGTTTTCCTGTTTACCCTGTTCCATCGTGACATGAGCGATCCAGCCATGCTGGCGGCGATTATCGGCGTGGCCTTCTTGGTTGGCGCGGTGATGAGTGCCATTCCAAGTGGCGGCATGACCGGCGAGCTGATGATCTGCGCCGTATTTGGTTTTTCACCGGAGCTGGTTGGTACGGTGATGATTATCAGCACCATTATTGATGCGCCGGCCACCTTGCTGAACTCCACCGGTAATACCGTATGTGCCATGTTGGTTAGCCGTTTTGTGGAAGGGAAAAACTGGTTGCAGCATAAAACGGGCTTGGCGAGCAGTCAGTCATAATGGCAGCCAGTGTCTGAGTGAGTTTTAGATACTTGAAAGACCATAAAGCCGTTCGCTTTTAGCTGCGAACGGCTTTATTTTTACTGACTAGACACTGACTGACTAAAAAGAACGTCAGTGGCTAAATGCTTAGGCCTGACGGAAAGAGCGTAGCATCCACACGGTTTTTTCTTGCTGTTGGATGTAGTCACTCATCAGGGCCACCGTCCCCTCATCACCGGCATCTGCCGCCATCGACAAAATCTTGCGTTGACGGATCAGCAAAGTTTGCAAACCGCTTAACAGACCATCGATACAGCTTTTAGCGTCGTGCACATTTTTGTGCTCTTTAATTTCGGCGTGTGCCAGATAATCACTGAAAGTATGCAGCGGCTGCGCTTCCACGGTCAAAATACGCTCGGCGATTTCATCCACTTTCAGCAGCAGATCGTTATACATCTCTTCAAATTTGACGTGCAGCTGGAAAAATTGCGGGCCAGTAATGTTCCAGTGGTAACCACGGGTGTTCATGTACAGGATCTGGTAGTTCGCCAGCAGAATGTTGAGCTCCGGTGCCAATTTAACCAGATCTTCTGTTGCCAAGCCGATGCTAGATGTTGTCATAGCAAACTCCTTATTACCCATATTTAAAATTCGTTATACCTGACTCGGTGCGGCACAAAGTCAGCAACAGACCTGCGTGGTCTGTGTCATTGAGGTTAAGTATAGGCAGGCCGCGCGCAGAGGGAAAAACCATTGTATTTATAGGTGTAATAGGTAAAACCATCTGTAATTTGACGCGCATTGTTCGTAGTGGCGCTCTTGTGATGCATCGACAAGCGTGAAAACCGAGCGGCAAAGCCGCGTAGAAAAGGGAAGGTGGACAGAAGATGTAACGCTGCGATGTCAATATTCAACGTGGCGAATGGCGCAGGAGCAGGCGTAAACAGGCGGCGATGTACAGGAAATAGGCGCAAATGTATCTGCGCCGACAAGCTTCGTTACGCAATGAGCCGGATTGTTGCCAATCCCGGCTGGAGTGATCCAGCCGGAGTCCGTATTCTCAATCTCAAGAGATATTTACTTCTGAGAGCTTGAGATAAAGCTCTATTTGCACCAACCTGCGCGGAGTCGCAGGTTTTTTTTTGCTTATCTTTTCCCTTATCCGCTTTTTTATCGTTTCTCTGGCGCTTTCCCGCGCTCGCGCATTGCTCTGCTCCGGCGTGCCGGTCGCTTAAGGCGCTGGGTTAGGGTAGCGAGTATGGATCTCTTCGATACCTTGTAGCACTTCCTCCGGCAAGCTGAGATGCTGACTGGCAATATTGGCGTGCAGCTGTGCCAGCGTCGTCGCGCCAATAATGGTGCTTCCCACAAAAGGACGACTGAGCACATAGGCCAGAGCCATTTGCGCCGGATCTAAGTTGTATTGCCGTGCCAGTGCTACATACTCAGCGGTAGCGGCTTCGGCTTGCGGATTAAAGTAACGCTTAAAGCGGCTGAACAAACTGCAGCGCGCCCCATCAGGACGAGCGCCGTTGAGGTATTTGCCGCTTAAGATCCCGAATGCCAGCGGCGAATAGGCCAACAGCGGCACTTGCTCGCGGTGACTGACTTCGGCCAGACCGATTTCAAAGCTGCGGTTGAGCAGGCTGTACGGGTTTTGAATCGACACCATGCGCGGCAAGCCATGTTTTTCCGCCAGACGCAAATAGCTCATCAGCCCCCACGGCGTCTCGTTCGACACGCCCAGATAGCGAATCTTACCGGCGCGGACTTGCTCGCTTAAGGCCTCCAGCGTTTCAATCAAGGGTACCTGATCTTCGTGCTCTTGCTGCTGGTAACCCAGTTTGCCAAAACAGTTGGTGTTGCGGTGTGGCCAATGCACTTGATACAGATCGATATAATCGGTGCCGAGGCGGCGCAAACTGTCATCCACCGCTTGGCGGATGTGGCGGTGATTGAGCGCCATATCGGGGCGAATATAGGGCACATTGTGAGGTCCGGCGATTTTGGTAGCTAAAATCACCTGCTCGCGGCAGTTACGGCTTTTTAGCCAAGAGCCGATGTACTGTTCGGTTAGCCCTTGGGTTTCCGGTTTAGGCGGCACCGGATACATCTCGGCGGTATCGATAAAGTTGATGCCTTGCTCAAAAGCCAGATCCAGTTGCTGATGGGCATCCTGCTCACTGTTTTGCTCGCCAAAGGTCATGGTGCCAAGACACAGGGCGCTGACCTCCAGAGTGGAGTGGGGAAGGGTATGATAACGCATAGGCATCCTTGTGATGACGTCATAACGGGATGCCTATAACTTAGGGGGCGCGGCGAGGAAAGTAAATTTCTCCGCCGCTTAATGCGCTTATTCTGGGATGTTTTTGTGCAGTTGTAGCGATTTTCCACGCTGCATACGGATATTGAGCAGCTCCACGGCAAAAGAAAAGCCCATCGCAAAGTAGATGTAGCCTTTCGGAATATGCATACCAAAGCTTTCGCCGAGCAGAGTAAAACCAACCAAGATCAGGAAGGACAACGCCAGCATCTTGATTGGCGGGTGGTTATCCACAAAATCGCCAATGCTCTTGGCCGCCATCATCATGATCAGCACTGCAATCACAATTGCGATGATCATAATCGGAATGTCATTCACTAAGCCAACTGCGGTGATCACCGAGTCGAGCGAGAACACGATATCCAGCACGGCAATTTGCACCAGCGTCATCACAAAGCTGGTGGTGGCACGAATGTGCGGGGCGTCTTCGCCGCCGTTACCGGCTTGCAAGCTGTCGTGGATCTCATGGGTACTTTTAGCAATCAGGAACAGGCCACCGAAGAACAAGATCAGATCGCGTCCTGATACCGGATGATCCAGCAGCGTAAACAGCGGAGCGGTCAGGTGCATGATCCACGCCAAGGAAATCAGCAACAGGATACGGGTGCCCATCGCCAGAGCCAGACCCAAGATCCGTGCCTTTTGGCGCTGCTGTTCGGGCAGGCGACTAACGATGATGCTAAGAAAAATAATGTTATCGATGCCAAGCACAATTTCGAGTGCGGTCAGCGTCAGCAACGCCACCCATGCATGCGGATCTACAAGCCATTCCATGAAACTAAACCATCTGAAGAGCGGAGAATAAGAAGCCGTATAGGATAACGTATCTGGCGTTTTTTTTCATTATGTCAGGCATATGATTTCGCTTGTCTGACAATGCAAAGAAGCCCACGCACGCCTGCTGGTTTACAGCGCCGGCGGCGTTAACCCGAAATAGCGATTTAAGATGGCGCGGGTAAAGGCTTTTTTCAGGTAGAAGCCACGCGGCAAGGTTTTGATTGGCTGACCATAACGGCCAATTGCATCGGTCAGTGCGCGGCCATTATTGGCTTTGGGCCGCAGTTGCAGCACTTCACCGTGGCGTGCGGTGATGCTTTCCACCTCGCCGAGCACGATTTTGTCCATCAACTCTTCCCAATCTTGGCGCAACAAGGCTTCTTCTTCGGCAGACGGCGTCCACAAAATCGGCATACCGATCCGGCGCTCACCGAGCGGGATCGTGCGTTCACCTTCCACCGGTAGCCACAACACACAGGCCAGCTTGTGTCGCACATGGCTGGTTTCCCAGCTCACACCACAGTTACCGGTCAGCGGTGCGACACACACAAAGGTGGTTTCCAGCGGTTGGCCGTGACGATCCACGGGGATGGTTTTTAGCTCCACCCCCAGATGCGGAAAATCTTGCTCCGGCTTGCTGCCAGCGCACGCGCCTAGATGTTGTTCGATCAGCGTACCAATCCACCCCTTGTCGCGCTTGAGGTTGGGCGGTACGGGCAATCCACGCTGCGCGGCTAATTCGGCCAGCGAATACCCCGCCAGATCACGGGCGCGGTCAAACAGCGCCTGGCGAGAAACAGGAATCATGTCAGTGTTCATGCTCATTATCTTACCACCCTTTATGCCCTGTGGTGATCAACAGCACAGGGGGTACTTGCTGTTCATTTTTTGCGCAGTAAGATCGTTATTTATGGGATCCTTCACGAGCCCACGATCCGCCAATTTATAATGCAATGATTTATAAGGAAATATTAAATCATTTAGGGAGGCTAAGAGCGCCGAGGCGAAATTATTGCTGGATAAATCACCGACAATGAACAGGATCTCCCCACTAGTTATCCACAGAAATCTTGGATAACCGTGGATAACCAACCGATACTGGCTGGATGAACAGGGGTTTGTGGTTAAGGTTCCGTGCGAGGGTGCACAAAACTGTCGATCTTGTCAGCGGTATGTGTGGATAAATTCGGCGCTGGCGGATCTTTGCTCAATCATGGATCTTTACGATCCTTTTGGTTTGTCTGCTTGTGGATTGTTTTGCTTTTGTTTATATAATTTATTGTTTTTAATGTATTTAATTGATTGTTGTTGGCCTTTTATAACCTGATCAGTGCGGTGATTTATATGCAAGCGAGATATTTTTTCACAGTGATATCCACAGAAAAAGTGAATAAATTCGCCGAATTTTGGCAGAAGGTGTTTATAACTTCTCCGCAAAGCAAAAGTTATCCAAAGAGTGGCGAATAAAACAGCGATGCAGGCGCTGAATGTTGATATATGACACACAGACTGCGCGCCACGACGTTCACCAGTTTACCGGTCAGGGGTTGTGTGAAACAATCAAAGGATAACTGACGCTTTTCAGTATTGAGGTAGTCCTGTGATTGATGGCGATGGCTACCGCCCGAATGTGGGAATTGTGATTTGTAACCGAGCGGGACAGGTGCTGTGGGCGCGCCGTTATGGGCAGCACTCGTGGCAGTTTCCGCAAGGCGGCATCAATCCCGGTGAAACGGCTGAACAGGCCATGTACCGGGAGCTGTTTGAAGAAGTGGGCCTGACCAAAAAGGATGTCCGGCTGCTCAGTTCCACCCGGAATTGGTTACGCTATAAATTACCAAAACGTCTGGTGCGGTGGGATACCAAGCCGGTTTGCATTGGCCAAAAGCAACGCTGGTTTTTATTGCAGCTGATGTGTGATGAGTCCAAAGTGAATATGCAGACCAGCGGGAATCCGGAATTTGATGATTGGCGCTGGGTAAGCTATTGGTATCCAGTGCGTCAGGTGGTGTCATTTAAACGCGATGTGTACCGGCGGGTGATGAAAGAGTTCGCGCCGGTGGTAATGCCGGCGGAAGAGGCAGCCAAGCCGCCCTATAAAGCCACCCGACATGTAAGAAGGAAAGGATAACCTGATTATGTTGACCAAACTGCGGGAAATTGTTGAACAGGTTGCTGCGGCCGCCGATTTACCGCAGGCGTTGGAGCTGTTGGTCAGCAAAACCTGCCAGATTATGAAAACCGAAGTGTGTTCGGTTTATTTAGCCGATCACACTCACCGTTGCTATCGGCTGATGGCCACCCGCGGTTTGGCCAAACCGGCCGGTAAACCCGTGCTGTTGGCTTTCGATGAAGGGGTGGTGGGGTTAGTTGGCGCGCGTGCCGAGCCGATTAATCTGGCCGATGTGCGCCAGCACCCGAGCTTTAAATATTTGCCCGAAGTGGGTGAAGAGAGTTTCCGCGCGTTCTTAGGCACCCCGATTATTTACCGTCGCCGCTTGTTGGGCGTGCTGGTGGTGCAACAAAAAGTGGTGCGCGAGTTTGACGAGAGCGAAGAGTCGTTTCTGGTTACGCTGGCCACCCAATTGGCCGGGATCTTGGCGCACACTCAAGAGCAAGGCTTGTTATCCGACACCCAGCAGCGGCGTATTCGGGCGCAAGGTGCCGCTCCGGGGGTCGCGATTGGCACTGGTTGGCTGGATCAAACCCATCTGACGCTAGAGGATATCGCCGAGGCCTCTACCCTTGAGCCAGACAGTGAGCGCGAGCGGCTGTCACGGGCGATTGATTCGGCGGTCAACGAGTTTCGTCGCCACAGTAAGCGTTTTAATGTCGATCTTAGCTCCGATTCGGCCGCTATTTTCGATCTCTATACCCACCTGTTATCCGATGTCGCCTTGCGCAATGCCCTGTCTGCCCAGCTGGATACCGGCGTGGTTGCTGAATGGGCGGTACGTAAGGTGTTTGAACACTTTGCGACCCAGTTTGCCAGTTTGCCCGATCCTTACATGCGTGAGCGTGCCAACGATATGCGTGCATTGGCGCAGCGCCTGCTGTTTCACCTGATGGATGTACCGCAAAGCGAGTGGAACCTGCCCGAGCAGTTTGTGTTGGTGACCGACGAGCTGACCGCCACCCTGATTGCTGAACTGCCGCGCGATAAGCTGGTGGGGATTGTGGTGCGAGATGGCGCGGCCAATTCGCATGCCGCGATTTTAGCGCGCGCCTTGGGCGTGCCGACCGTCATGGGCGTGGACATCGAACCGGGGCGACTGGAGCAGCGTGAGCTGATTATCGATGGCTATCGCGGTAACGTGATTGTCGATCCGGATCCGGCGGTGCGCACCGAATACCTGCGGCTGATTTTAGAAGAACAAGAGCTTGATAAGCGGGTAGCCGATGATCTGGATAAACCGGCGCTCACCGCCTGTGGACAACGCATCGAGATCCTATTGAACGCCGGGTTAAGTGCCGATTGCCATATTGCCATCAATCAGGGCGTCGATGGGGTTGGTTTGTACCGCACGGAAGTGCCTTTCTTGTTGCACGGCAGTTTCCCGTCTGAAGATGAGCAAGTCAGCCTGTATCAGCTGATTCTAGATAGCTATCCGGATAAACCGGTGGTGATGCGCACCCTCGATGTTGGTGGGGATAAACCGCTGCCGTACTTGCCAATCCATGAAGACAACCCGTTTTTAGGCTGGCGCGGTATTCGCCTGACGCTGGATCACCCCGATATTTTTATCGCTCAGGTGCGCGCCATGCTGCGCGCCAGTGTGAGCCATAACAATTTAGCCATCTTGCTGCCGATGGTGTCGGGCTTGGGCGAGGTGGATGAGGCGCGCGCATTAATCGATCGGGCGTACCGCGAGATCAGCGAGCAACTGGCGCAAGACGGTCAAACCCTCAGCATGCCGAAAGTCGGCATCATGGTTGAAGTGCCGTCGATGTTGTATCAGTTACACTTTCTGGCCGGCAAGATCGATTTTCTTTCGGTAGGATCCAACGACCTGACTCAATATCTGCTGGCGGTGGATCGCAATAACGCCCGTGTGGCGGATATCTTCGATGCCATGCATCCGGCGGTATTGCGCGCCTTGTATCAGGTGATCCGCGAGGGCGAGCAGCATCAGTTGCCCGTCAGTCTGTGCGGTGAGCTTGCGGGCGATCCGATCGGCGCCTTGCTGCTGGTGGGAATGGGTTATCGCCGTTTGAGTATGAACGGGCGCAACGTCGCGCGCATCAAATACCTGTTACGCGCCGTGGAGCTGGCGGATTTACAGACCTTGGCGGAGCGGGCGCTCAGTGCGCGCCTGACCACCGAAGTGCGCCATCTGACCGCAGCGTTTATGGAGCGACGTGGCTTGGGCGGTTTTATCCGTGGTGGTAATTCGTTTTACTAAGTCGCGCTTTTACGTATTCGCACAGAGTCATACATGGATATGACTGTACAGGAAAATGAGTTGAGGCAATCATGCTGTTGTTTGTTGTTGCCTGCCTGATTTTGGGTGGTGTAGTTGGGATCTTGGCTGGATTGCTCGGGATTGGCGGTGGTTTGATTATCGTACCCGCCTTGGTGGGGTTGTTACCGTTGGCGGGCGTATTGCCAGAGCATTTGATGCCGATTGCCTTGGGTACCTCACTGGCCTCGATTGTGCTGACCGGGGTGTCGTCATCTTGGCGTCATCATCAGTTGGGTAATGTGGATTGGACGATTGTCAAAGCGATGGTGCCGGGCGGCATTATCGGTGCGGTGATCGGGGCGCACGTGATCACCTTAATTCCGTCTGACATGATCAGCAAAGTGTTCGGAGTGCTGGTGCTGCTGTTGGCGCTGCAAATGGCGCTGTCGGTGAAGACCCGTGCCGAGCATCCGTTACCCAGCAAAGGCTGGCTGTTTACTGCTGGGGGCTTGATTGGTATCTTCTCCAGCTTGGCCGGCATTGGCGGCGGCAGCTTAACTGTGCCGTACCTGAACTGGCACTCGGTGCCGATGCGCATTGCCATCGGGGTGTCGGCGGTGTGCGGTATGATGCTGGGCGTAGGGGGATCACTGACCCTGATCGTCAGCGGATTGCATGTCAGTGATTTGCCGGCCTACAGTCTGGGTTATGTCTATCTGCCCGCACTGGCCTGTATTGCCGTGACGTCGGTACAAACGTCCAAGGTTGGCGCGAATTTGGTCAGCCGTTTACCGGTACCTATCCTGAAAAAGGGATTTGCCGTTCTTTTGGTTTTTGTCGCATTAAAAATGTTGTGGTAACACGCTGATGAATAATAGCTATCTGACCTTTCCGCAAATCGATCCGGTCATTTTTCATGTCGGACCGTTAGCCCTGCGCTGGTATGGCCTGATGTACTTGGTAGGCTTTGTGTTTGCCCTGTGGCTGGCCGGCCGCCGCGCGGCCAAGCCCAACAGTGGCTGGACCAAAGATGAAGTCGAAAATCTGCTGTATGCGGGCTTTTTCGGGGTATTCCTCGGTGGCCGGATTGGCTATGTGATTTTTTATAACTTCGGCTTGTTCCTTGATAACCCGCTGTACTTGTTCAAAGTGTGGGATGGCGGGATGTCATTTCACGGTGGCCTGATCGGGGTCATCGTTGCGATGCTGGTTTTCGCGTACCGTACTAAGCGGACTTTTTTCACCGTGGCCGATTTTATCGCCCCGCTGATCCCGTTTGGATTGGGCATGGGCCGTATTGGTAACTTCATCAACGGTGAACTGTGGGGACGGGTGACCGATGTGCCGTGGGCCATGGTGTTTCCGGACGGCGGTCCGCTGCCGCGTCATCCGTCACAGCTGTATGAGGCATTCCTCGAAGGTCTGGTGCTGTTTATTATTCTGAATCTGTTTGTGCGCCGCCCACGGCCTACCGGCAGTGTCTCCGGGATGTTCCTGCTGTTTTACGGCCTGTTCCGTATCTTCTGTGAGTTCTTCCGTGAGCCTGACGCACAACTGGGCTTTTTCGATGGCTGGCTGACGATGGGACAGATCCTGTCTGTACCGATGGTATTGGGTGGACTGGGGCTGATCCTGTGGGCATACCGTCGTCATCCTGTGACTGCTGTACGGGGATAACATGCAACAATATCAAGATCTGATGCGCAAAATCTTGGCGGAAGGCGCATCCAAAGACGATCGTACCGGAACCGGTACCCGCTCTATTTTCGGCCATCAGATGCGTTTTGACTTGTCCAAAGGCTTCCCGCTGGTGACCACTAAGCGTTGTCACCTGCGCTCTATCATCCATGAGCTGCTGTGGTTTTTAAAAGGCGATACCAACATCGGTTATCTGCACGACCACAATGTCAGTATTTGGGATGAGTGGGCGGATGAAAATGGCGATTTAGGGCCGGTGTATGGCAAGCAGTGGCGCGCGTGGGGCGCCGCCGACGGCCGCACTATCGACCAGCTGAGCACCGTGGTGCAGCAACTAAAGCAAGACCCCGATTCTCGTCGTATTATCGTATCCGCGTGGAACGTGGGCGAGCTGGATCAGATGGCATTGATGCCATGTCATGCCTTGTTCCAGTTCTATGTGGCCAACGGTAAGCTCTCTTGCCAGCTGTATCAGCGCTCTTGTGACGTATTCCTCGGCCTGCCGTTTAACATTGCTAGCTACGCGTTGCTAACTCATATGTTGGCGCAGCAGTGTGATTTGGAAGTCGGTGATTTTGTTTGGACCGGTGGGGATACGCACCTGTACATGAACCACATGGAGCAGACTGAGCTGTTGTTATCCCGTGAGCCACGAGCACTGCCACAGCTGGTGATCAAGCGCAAACCAGCGTCTATCTTCGATTATCAGTTTGAAGACTTTGAGATTGTTGGTTACGACCCACATCCGGCGATTAAAGCGCCGGTCGCTGTGTAATTACGCTGTTTCGCTAGTGCTTATCGGCTACTAAAAAGCGTCCTGTGGGGCGCTTTTTTTGTGCCTTGCATGGGGCGCTTACCTTGGGGCACGGCTGGCTATTATCACGTAGAGAGTGTTGCGTGGCTTGAGTTCATCTTCATCGTCATCTTCATCGTTATCTTCTTAATTCCGCGCTACACCATGCGCAAGCAGCGCTACAGCAACGATAAAACAACGCTAAAACAACGGCACTCAACAATAAAAAACGGCCTGCATTAGCAGGCCGTTCAAAAGGGAGAGGGGTTCTGGTCGCTTTTCGTATTAGCGGGTAGCCAGCAGCAGTATCCCTGGCAGGACAAAGAACACCCCGCTCAGATAACCCAGTACCGCCATCCGGTTTTTAATCGCGAGGGAAGCCAAACCTTCCGCAGCGCGCAGCGGCAGACGACGCAGTGCTGGGATCCCGTAAATGACCAACACCGCCAGTACGTTGAAGCTTAAGTGTACCAAGGCAATTTGCAGTGCCAGCAGCGCATTCGGGCCAGAAATTGCGGTGGCCGCCAGCAGCGCAGTGATACAGGTGCCGATGTTCGCGCCCAGTGTGAACGGATACACTTCACGCAGGCTCAGCAGACCATTACCGACAAACGGTACCATCAAGCTGGTGGTGGTCGAGGAAGACTGCACCAGGACGGTTACTGCGGCACCAGAGGTAATTCCGTGCAGCGGACCACGACCGATAGCGTGCTTGAGAACTTCTTGGGCACGACCGACCATCAAACGCTTGAGCAACTTACCCATACCGGTGATCGCCGCCATAATCAGCACAATACCAATCAGCGCCATCAGGGTACCGGCTAAGGTCGGAGACATACCGCTCAGCATACTTTTCACCATGCTCACGACCGGCTTGGTCAGTGGTTTGATGAAATCAAATCCGACATAGTTCAGGTTGCCGGAGTTTGACAGCGGAGCGACCAGCCATTCGCTGATATGCGCCAGAATACCGAACGCCATTTCCAGTGGCAGGAAGATCACCACCGCCAGCAGGTTGAAAAAGTCATGGATGGTGGCGCAGGCAAAGGCACGGCGAAACTCATTATTGCAACGCAGGTGGCCTAAACTCACCAAGGTGTTGGTCAGAGTAGTACCAATGTTGGCTCCCATAATCATCGGGATGGCGGTAGCAATCGGCAGGCCGCCGGCCACCAGACCAACGATAATGGAGGTCACCGTACTGGAAGATTGAATTAAGGCGGTGGCCAGCAGGCCCACCATCAGTCCGGCCAGCGGATGTTCGGCGAAGGCAAACAGTGCCTGCGCTTGGGTTCCTGCCGCCAGTTTAAAACCGTCGCCAACCATGGCCACGGCCAATAAAAGCAGATAAAGGGCGAAGAGCAATACCAACCAGGAAAACAGCGTCGTCAGCGGTGAGCGGCTGGTGCCGGTTTGAGCGTTGGGCATCTCGTTCATATGACTCTCTGATGTCAGATTTGTTACAAAAGTTTGGTTGCCGCAGATCCTAGCGGTGAAATATTACAGATATATTTCATCGGGCCAGAAAAGCGGGTGGCCGCACAGAATGTTAAAACAGAACCCCTGATCAAGGAGCGTATGTGAAGAGTGAGTGGTATGGTTAAGCTCGGTATTTCCGATGATTAACATCAATAGAAACGATTTTATCGAGCAAACCTTCTGTTTTAGACTGCGAGATAAGAGTTCACACGCGACAGATTGCATAGCTATTGCATAGCGTACGTAAAAGTTTTGGAGTTCCATCATGACCGATATGATTCGTCAGTTTTTACGACTGGAGTCAGCGGGGGGGATTTTACTGATCATCGCCTCCGCTGTGGCGATGCTGCTTGCCAACACCAGCCTAGAAGGAATTTATGATCAATTCCTCGCGCTGCCGGTGGCGGTGCAGTTCGGCAGCCTGCTGATAAATAAGCCGCTGCTGCTGTGGATTAATGACGGCCTGATGGCCATCTTTTTCCTGCTGGTCGGGTTAGAAGTTAAACGTGAGATGCTGGTCGGAGCCCTGAACAGCAAAGAAAAAGCCGTGTTCCCTGCCATTGCGGCATTGGGCGGTATGCTGGCTCCGGCGCTGCTGTATTTGGCGTTTAATGGTAACAATGATGTGGCACTGGCGGGCTGGGCTATCCCTGCCGCGACCGATATTGCCTTTGCGCTGGGGATCATGGCGCTGCTCGGTAAGCGTGTACCGGTCAGCCTGAAGGTCTTCTTGCTGGCGTTGGCGATCATTGATGACCTAGGCGTGATTGTCATTATTGCCCTGTTCTATACCAGCCAGCTGTCTGTGATGGCGTTGGCGATTGCGCTGGCGGCCACTGCCGGTCTGATTTACATGAATCGCCGTGGCGTGGCGTCCATCAGCCCATACATGTTGCTGGGCGTGGTGCTGTGGGTAAGCCTGCTTAAATCTGGCGTGCATGCCACGCTGGCCGGGGTGATCTTGGGCTTCTGTGTACCGTTGAAAGCGCAAGATAAGCGCCCACTGGAGCATCTGGAGCACAGTTTGCATCCGTGGGTGGCCTATCTGATCCTGCCATTGTTTGCTTTTGCCAACGCGGGCGTATCCCTGAAAGGGATCTCGCTGGATGTACTGACCTCAGCTCTGCCACTGGGTATTGCTGTTGCCTTGTTTGTCGGTAAGCCGCTCGGGATCTTCTCCTTTAGCTGGCTGTCAGTGAAACTGGGTCTGGCCAAACTGCCGGATGGGATTTACTTCCGCCATATTTTTGCGGTGTCAGTACTGTGTGGTATTGGTTTTACCATGTCGATGTTCATCGCTTCACTGGCCTTTGAGCATGCCGGCTTGGAGTATGGGGTATTCTCCCGTCTGGGGATCCTGATGGGCTCAACCACGGCGGCGGTAGTGGGTTATTGCCTGCTGCGGATGGTGTTGCCAGCACAGCCTAAGCGTTAAAACTGCGGAGCAGTGAACCGAGATGTCGCTGGTCAGAGAGCATGACCAGCGGCATACTGGTGCGGCAGCCGCTAATGAAGTGAGAAGCGTATGTCGCACCTGAATTTTAATCATCTGTACTACTTCTGGGCTGTGTGCAAGCACGGCTCGGTGGCCAAAGCTGCCGAAACTCTTTTCCTTACCCCACAAACCGTGACCGGGCAGATCCGCGCGCTAGAGCAGCGTCTGGATGGCAAACTGTTTAAACGCAGTGGCCGTGGTCTGGAGCCTACTGAGCTGGGGCAACTGGTCTATCGCTATGCCGAGCGGATGTTCTCTCTTAGCCAAGAGATGCTGGATATCGTCAATTACCGCAAAGAAGCCAATATCCTGTTTGATGTTGGGGTAGCGGATGCGTTATCGAAGCGTTTGGTCAGTCGGGTACTGCAAACCGCAGTGCCGCCAAGTGAGCAAATCCATCTGCGCTGTTTTGAATCCACCCACGAACTGCTCTTGGAGCAGCTGAGCCAGCACAAGCTGGATATGATCTTGTCTGATTGTCCGGTGGACTCCTCGCAAAGCGAAGGACTGTTCTCGGTCAAACTGGGCGAGTGCGGGATCAGCTTTCTGTGTCGCCAACCGGCGCCACAGGCACCATTTCCGGCCTGTCTACAAGAGCGCAAGCTGCTGATGCCGGGGCGTCGCTCGGCGCTGGGGCGCAAGCTGCTTACTTGGCTGGATCAGCAAGGGCTGCAGGTGCAGATCTTGGGTGAGTTTGATGATGCGGCACTGATGAAGGCGTTTGGTCACTACCACAATGCCATTTTTGTCGCGCCATCGTTGTATGTGGCTGAACTGAGCAGTGACGGGCAGACCGTCGAGCTGGGTAAAGTGCCCACATTATGTGAAGAGTATTACGCCATTTTTGCGGATCGTATGATCCAGCATCCGGCGGTAAAGCGGGTCTGTAGTGAGGATTTCACGGATTTGTTTTCCGGCCAACTCGGCGTTATGCTCGGTGAAGAGTAGTCATCGTGTTGCATAGAGCAGCACCACAACGGGTGTATTCGTGATCCTATGATGAAAGATATGTCTGAAATTGCACACATGGAGCGTAATGTAGGTCAGGCCGTCACGCTGCTGAAGGCTATGGCCAATGAGCACCGGTTGTTTATTTTATGTCATTTACAGGATAAAGAAGTGTCGGTCGGCGTTTTGAGCGAACGCCTTGGTTTATCCCAGTCGGCACTGTCACAGCACCTTGCTTGGTTGCGGCGCGATGGGCTGGTGAAAACGCGCAAAGAAGCGCAAACCGTCTACTACTCGTTAAGCAGTCATGCGGTTGCGGAAGTGATCCGTACCTTGCATCGTTTGTATTGTGCGGCAGAGCAGCATAGTGAGCCGTCTGCGGCGTCGCATTCGGTCGGTTAAACTCATATACCCTTCCTACTTGAAACTGCAGGGGTGTTGGCTACGTTCGTTCGCCCCAATCACATAGCTTGTCTATGCTCATGGGGATTCACTCACTTGCCGCCTACCTGCAACTTGACGTTGTTTGGGTATAGTTTGAAGGCTGTGCGTCGCCAGAATAGGTTGGCGCACGCCTGTTCGCCTTTGATTTTCTGTCTCGCCATCCCATTCTTACTTTTTATTTTTCTTCTTCTTTCCTCGCCCCACAACAATTCAGAGCTGCTGTCTAGAACCATAATCCAGCACAACCGCCCAGATAAGTGCGAAGACAAGAGATAAAGCCAAAGTCAAAGCCAAAGCCAAAGTCAAAGCCAAAGTCAAAGCATCAGGGAAGGGATGAGTAGAGCAGGGAGAAATGTGCGTAAAGCGCAGCCAGCGGTAAATGACAGGCAAAAAAAAACCGGCATCAAGCCGGTTTTTCTCGGTATCTTAAATCAGGCAATGATTACATTGCTTTGATTTGAGCTACCAGGTTTGCTTTATGACGTGCAGCCTTGTTCTTGTGGATCAGGCCTTTGCTTGCCATGCGGTCCAGAACTGGTTGCATGGTGGCAAATGCGGTCATTGCAGTTTCTTTGTTACCGGTCGCGATCGCAGCGTAAACTTTCTTAACGAAAGTACGCATCATGGAGCGACGGCTAGCGTTATGCTGACGACGCTTCTCAGCTTGGACAGCGCGCTTCTTAGCAGACTTGATATTAGCCAAGGTCCAACTCCCAAATATAACTTTTTGGACATTTCAAAGGCCGAGGACTATGCCTTTTTCGCCTTCTTTTGTCAATGGATTTGTGCAAATAAACGCCGCTTTCCCAAGGCTGGTGCAAGCAGCGCATGACGGTTATTATGACGGGTAATTTTAACAGCTTTTAATGCTGGAATACAGCGTCAGAGACGTATTTCAACGAGTGAGTAAATCTTGAGTAAGCGATTGTTGAAATCTGGGTTGGTTGTCAGCTCGATGACCTTGTTATCCCGGGTACTGGGTTTGGTCAGGGATGTCGTTATTGCCAACATGATTGGTGCCGGTGCTGCCGCAGACGTCTTCCTGTTTGCTAACCGAATTCCTAACTTTTTACGCCGTCTGTTTGCCGAAGGGGCGTTCTCGCAAGCCTTTGTGCCGGTACTGACCGAGTATCAAAAAGACGGCGATTTATCGAAGACGCGCGAATTTATCGCTAAGGTCTCCGGTACGTTAGGCGGTTTGGTCACCATCGTGACCTTGCTGGCGATGATTGGCTCGCCGGTGGTGGCGGCCATTTTCGGTACCGGCTGGTTCTTGGATTGGCTCAATGGCGGCCCTGATGCCGGTAAATATGAGCTCGCGTCATTCTTGCTGCGTATTACTTTCCCGTATCTGTGGTTTGTCACCTTGGTGGCCTTATCTGGCGCGGTGCTCAATACCATCGGTCAATTTGGGGTGGCGGCGTTTTCGCCGGTGCTGCTGAACGTGGCGATGATTGGCGCAGCGATTTGGATTGCCCCGCACACCCAATACCCGGAAGTGGGCTTGGCGATCGGTATTTTCTTAGGCGGTCTGCTGCAGTTTTTATTCCAGCTGCCGTACATGAAAAAAGCCGGGTTGCTGGTGAAGCCGAAATGGGCTTGGCATGATCCGGGGGTGAAAAAAATTCGCACCCTGATGATCCCCGCGCTGTTCGGGGTGTCGGTAAGTCAAATCAACTTGCTGCTCGACACCTTTATCGCCAGTTTCTTGATGACCGGCTCGATCAGTTATCTGTATTACTCTGATCGCCTGTTGGAGTTCCCGCTCGGTTTGTTCGGGATTGCCATCGCGACGGTGATTTTGCCGGCGCTGTCGCGTCGTCATAGCGAAAAAGAGGAAGGCGAGACGGTCAGCGAACGCTTTAGCCAGACTATGGATTGGGGGGTGCGCATGATTTTCCTGCTCGGCATCCCCGCCATGTTTGGCATTATGGTGCTGGCCAAGCCGATGATGATGGTGCTGTTTATGCGCGGCGAATTTACCTTTGCCGATGTGAATGCCGCTTCGTTATCCCTGCTGGCCTTCAACGCAGGTTTGGTGAGTTTCATGCTGATCAAAGTGCTGGCGCCGGGCTATTACGCGCGGCAAGACACCAAAACTCCGGTACGCTACGGCATCATCTCGATGATCAGTAACATGGGCTTTAACCTGCTGGCGATCCCGTTCAGTTATGTCGGCTTGGCGATGGCCTCGGCGATGTCTGGTACTCTCAACGCGTGGCTGCTGTATCGCGGTCTGGCGGTGAGCGGGGTGTACCGCATTCAACGCAATAGCGCGATTTTCATTGGTAAAGTGGCGTTGGCCGGTCTGGCGATGGCGGCCGCCGTAAGTTATTGCATGCCGGCGCTGAGCCTATGGCAAGCGCAGCATAATGGTATGCGGATGCTGTGGTTGGCTGGCCTGATTGGGCTCGCGGCTGTGGTCTATTTTGCCGCCCTTTTGCTGTTGGGCGTGCGCCCGCGCCATTTACGCGCAGATACTGACATCTCGCACTAAGACAATCGGGGCGGATGCGGTATAATCGGCGGCAATTTTGTATAAGATCTGACAGGGTAACGTGCCCATGGAGCTGATCCGCGGTATTCAGAACATCAAGCCACAGCATCACGGCTGTGTTCTGACGATTGGTAACTTTGACGGGGTGCATCTGGGGCATCAGGCAGTCTTGGCGCAAGTGAAGGCGCATGCTGTTGCGCTCGGTTTGCCACTGACGGCGATGGTGTTTGAGCCACAGCCGCAGGAGTTGTTTACCCCGGAATTGGCACCGGCTCGGTTGATGCGTCTGCGTGACAAGTATGTCCATCTGGCGCGCGCCGGTGTTGACCGGCTGCTGTGCGTCAGTTTTAACCACCATTTTGCGGCGATGAGCGCGGAGCGCTTTGTCGAAGAGTTGCTGGTTGAAAAGTTGGGTGTTAAGTTTCTGGGGGTAGGTGACGATTTTCGCTTTGGTGCTGGGCGGCATGGTGATTATGCCTTGTTGCAGCAGGCTGGCGCGAAACACGGCTTTGCCGTCGTCAACAACCACAGTTATTGCGTTGATGCGCTGCGGGTGAGCAGTACCGCTATCCGTCAGGCGTTATACCAAGATGATCTGGCTCAGGCGGAAAGCCTGCTCGGTCGGCCGTACAGTATCAGTGGCCGCGTCGCGCACGGTAACAAGCTCGGGCGAACCATTGGTTTCCCGACCGCCAACATTCCACTGAAGCGCCGCGTCGCGCCGGTCAATGGCGTGTATGCGGTGGAAGTGCTGGGGATTGGTGATACCCCCTTACCGGGCGTGGCGAATATCGGAACCCGCCCGACAGTTGATGGTGTGCGCCAGCAACTGGAAGTTCACCTGTTTGATATAAATGTAAATCTCTACGGCCGTCAGCTCGAAGTTGTGCTGCGGGAAAAAATCCGTCCGGAAATGCGTTTCAGTTCGTTTGAAGCGCTCACCGCGCAGATTGCGCAGGATGCCCGGACCGCCCGCCACTATTTCCACCTGCCGGTCGCAAGCTGACTTTTTCTTTTTGCCGAAAATACGGAATCGAGAATCAATGAGTGACAATAAATACCCTCTGAACCTTCCGGATACAGGGTTTCCGATGCGTGGCGACTTAGCCAAACGCGAACCTGGTATGTTGCAACGTTGGTATGATAACAATCTGTACGGCGCTATTCGTCAGGCGAAGAAGGGTAAGAAGTCCTTCATCCTGCATGATGGCCCACCGTACGCCAACGGTAACATTCACATTGGTCACTCCGTAAACAAGATCCTCAAAGACATTATTATTAAGTCCAAAGGACTGTCCGGCTTTGATTCTCCGTACATTCCGGGCTGGGACTGCCACGGCCTGCCAATTGAACTGAAAGTAGAACAACTGGTCGGTAAGCCGGGCGAAAAAGTGTCTGCGGCTGAATTCCGTGCGGCGTGCCGTAAGTATGCTGCCGAGCAGGTGGAAGGTCAGAAGAAAGACTTTATCCGTCTGGGCGTATTGGGTGACTGGGATCATCCGTACCTGACCATGGATTTTGGCACCGAAGCCAACATCATCCGTTCACTGGCCAAGATTGTCGGTAACGGTCACCTGCACAAAGGTGCTAAACCGGTGCACTGGTGTACCGAATGTCGTTCTGCGTTGGCAGAAGCCGAAGTGGAATACTACGACAAGACCTCCCCAGCCATTGATGTGCGTTTCAATGTAGCGGACGAAGCGGCGTTCCTGGCTAAGTTCGGTACTGACGCCGGTCACGGCACCATCTCGGTGGTGATCTGGACCACTACCCCATGGACGCTGCCAGCTAACCGTGCGGTTGCTCTGAATGCCGATCTGGAATACCAACTGATCCAAGCCGGCGACGAGCGTCTGATTTTGGCTGCTGATTTGGCCGAAAGCGTGCTTAAGCGTGCCGGTATCGAAGGCGCGCAAGTGCTGGGTACATGCCGTGGCTCGGATCTGGAGCTGCTGACGCTGCAACACCCATTCTATGATTTCACCGTACCGGTGATCTTGGGTGAGCACGTGACCACTGATGCCGGTACCGGTGCGGTACACACAGCGCCAGGTCACGGTCAGGAAGACTTCGTGGTCGGTCAGAAATACCATCTGGAAGTGGCCAACCCGGTTGCGCCGGACGGCACTTACCTGCCAGATACCCCGCTGTTTGCCGGTCAGTCTGTGTTCAAAGCCAATGATTCTGTGCTGGACGTACTGCGTGAGCGCGGCGCGCTGCTGCACTTTGAAAAATTCCTGCACAGCTACCCACACTGCTGGCGTCATAAAACGCCGATCATCTTCCGTGCTACCCCGCAGTGGTTTATCAGCATGGAACAAGCCGGTCTGCGTCAGCAAGCACTGAACGAAATCAAAGGCGTGAAGTGGATCCCGGATTGGGGTCAGGCACGTATCGAGACCATGGTAGCCAACCGTCCTGACTGGTGTATCTCCCGTCAGCGTACGTGGGGCGTGCCAATTGCGCTGTTCGTGCATAAAGACACCGAAGCACTGCATCCTCGCTCGGTCGAGTTGATGGAGGAAGTGGCGAAACGCGTTGAAGAAAAAGGCATTCAAGCGTGGTGGGATCTGGATCCGACTGAGATCTTAGGTAGCGATGCCGCCGATTACGTGAAAGTGCCTGATACATTGGATGTGTGGTTCGACTCCGGTTCAACTCATGCTTCCGTGGTTGATGCGCGCCCAGAATTCAACGGCCACAGCGCCGATCTGTATCTGGAAGGCTCTGACCAACACCGTGGCTGGTTTATGTCATCATTGATGATCTCCACCGCGATGAAAGGCACCGCGCCATACCGCGAAGTGCTGACCCACGGTTTCACCGTCGATGGTCAAGGTCGTAAGATGTCTAAATCCGTGGGCAACGTGGTGAGCCCGCAGGATGTGATGAACAAACTGGGCGGCGATATTCTGCGTCTGTGGGTTGCCTCAACCGACTACACCGCTGAAATGGCGGTATCGGATGAGATCCTCAAGCGTTCTGCCGATGCTTATCGTCGTATCCGTAACACCGCACGTTTCTTGCTGGCTAACCTGAACGGTTTCGATCCGAAACTGCATATGGTGCAACCAGAAGAGATGGTGGTACTGGATCGCTGGGCGGTAGGTCGTGCGCAAGCGGCGCAGGCTGAAATCATCAAAGCCTACGAAGAGTATGATTTCCACATGGTGGTGCAGCGTCTGATGCAGTTCTGCTCCGTGGAGATGGGGTCGTTCTATCTGGATATCATCAAAGATCGCCAGTACACCGCGAAAACCGATGGCATCGCTCGTCGTAGCTGCCAGACTGCGCTGTATCACATCGCTGAAGCGCTGGTACGTTGGATGGCGCCAATCATGTCCTTCACTGCCGACGAAATCTGGAACTTCCTGCCAGGTGAGCGTTCAGAGTTTGTATTCACTGAAGAGTGGTACGACGGTCTGTTCGGTTTGGCGGAAGGCGAAGTGATGAACGATGCCTACTGGGCTGAGCTTCTGAACGTGCGTGGTGAAGTGAACAAGGTGATTGAGCAGGCGCGTAACGACAAGAAAGTCGGTGGCTCGCTGGAAGCGGAAGTGACCCTGTTTGCCGAGGCCTCTTTGCAGCAGAAACTGGCCGCGCTCGGTGACGAGCTGCGCTTCGTACTGCTGACCTCCAAGGCCGATGTGGCGGCACTGGACAATGCACCGGCTGAAGCCGTAGCGACCGAAAACAAAGGACTGACGATCAAGCTGATCCGCTCCGAGAATGCCAAGTGTCCACGTTGCTGGCACTACGCGGCAGACATCGGTAGCGTTGCTGCGCACCCGACACTGTGCGGTCGTTGTGTAACTAACATTGCCGGTGACGGCGAAACACGTAAGTTTGCCTGATGAAGAAACCTTTATTATCGACAGGATTGCGCTGGTTGTGGCTATCTGCATTGGTGTTTGTACTGGATATCGGTAGCAAACTCTGGTTTATGAACCACCTAGCGCTGTATGAGCTGATCCCGGTAACGTCATTTTTTAATCTGACGTATGTACAAAATCCGGGGGCAGCGTTCAGCTTTTTAGCCGAACATAGCGGTTGGCAGCGTTGGTTCTTTGCCGCCATCGCCCTGTTGGTAACCGGTGCTCTGAGTGTCTGGATGTATCGCACTCCGGCCAGCCACAAGCTGGCCAACGGTGCCTACGCCCTGATTATCGGTGGTGCGCTGGGTAACCTGTTTGACCGACTGGTCCATGGTTTTGTGGTCGACTTCCTCGATTTTTATTGGGGAAGCTATCACTGGCCGGCCTTCAATCTGGCCGATGTCGCCATCTGTGTCGGTGCGGCGCTGGTGGTGCTGGAAGGTTTTCTGGCTCCGGCCGATGACAGTGCATCTTCAGGGAAATCCGATCAGGCGCGCTAATTCGGCGTCTGGCCTAGGTTTTTTACTTAGGTGTGAAAATGAAAATAGGGCGCCGGCTTATATCAACATCGGTCGGCGACCGGCCAACAGGCTGGCTTCGGCCGGCCTGTTGCTTAAGCAAACGACCTTGTAGCTTTTACGTGCGGTGATGAACGCATCATCGCCACCAAAAGACCATCCAAGGCTTAGGGATCAAGCGCCGCGATAAGGAAATGACAGTATGGACGCAAGCAGTATGGAAGCCCGCATTGGACCGAATAGCCAAGTTCTGATCCACTTTGATTTATGGTTGGCGGATGGCAGTGCCGCAGACTCGACCCGCACTCAGGGCAAGCCGGCACTGTTTCAGCTCGGCAACCGCTCGTTATCACCGGCACTGGAAGCACAGTTGCAAGGCCTGAAAGCTGGCGATACTAAGTGCTTTACGCTGCAACCGGAAGAGGCCTTTGGCCTGCCAAGTCCTGATAACGTGTACCATTTTGAGCGTAGCCGGTTCAGTACTGAAACCGAGCCGCAACCGGGTATGATCATGCTGTTTGCCCAGCCGGGCGGGCAGGAGATCCCGGGCATGATTAAGGCGGTTGCCGGCGAATCGGTTACCGTTGATTTTAACCACCCCTTGGCTGGACAAGTTGCTACCTTCGATCTTGAGGTAATGGCAGTGCATCCGGCCGCTGACTAAGAGACAACTGCATGCAGATCCTGTTAGCCAATCCCCGTGGTTTTTGTGCCGGCGTTGACCGTGCGATCAGCATTGTCGAGCGGGCGCTGGAGTTATATGGCGCGCCGATTTATGTTCGCCATGAAGTGGTGCATAACCGCTACGTTGTGGAGGGATTGCGCCAGCGCGGGGCCGTGTTTGTCGAAGATTTGCATGAAGTGCCGGATGGCTGCATCGTGATCTTCTCGGCGCATGGTGTCTCGCAGGCGGTGCGCGCCGAGGCCAAATCACGCGATCTGAGCGTGTTTGATGCTACCTGTCCACTGGTGACGAAGGTGCATATGGAAGTCGCGCGTGCTAGCCGCAAGGGCATGGAGGCGGTGCTGATTGGCCATGCTGGTCACCCTGAAGTGGAAGGCACCATGGGCCAGTACAGCAATCCGCAAGGTGGCATGTATCTGGTGGAGTCGCCCGAGGATGTGGCGAAACTGGTGGTCAAAAACCCAGAAAATCTGTGCTTCATGACCCAGACCACGCTGTCGGTGGATGATACGTCAGAAGTGATTGATGCACTGCGTCAGCATTTCCCGGCCATCATCGGTCCGCGCAAAGACGACATCTGTTATGCCACCACCAACCGGCAAGAGGCGGTACGCCAGTTAGCCGAGCAGGCACAAGTGGTGCTGGTGGTCGGCTCGAAAAACTCGTCTAACTCGAATCGCTTAGCTGAGCTGGCGCGTCGAGCGGGGAAAGCCGCCTATCTGATTGATGGTGCGGAAGATATCGATGAAGCGTGGTTGCAGGGCGTGGACACTGTCGGCGTTACGGCGGGCGCATCAGCGCCAGAGGTGTTGGTGCAGGCCGTGATTGCCCGCTTGCAAGACCTCGGAGCGGTGACTGTTACCGAAACCGAAGGGCGAGAAGAAAACATCACCTTTGAGGTACCACGCGAATTGCGGGTGCAGCAAATTGATTAAAGGTTAAATAAAAAGGAAGCCACGGGCTTCCTTTTTTGTGTTTACCGGCTCAGGGTCGGCAGCGGATTACAACAAAAAAGGAAGAGACATGATCAAAATCGCAATTGCCGGCGCCGCCGGTCGTATGGGACGTCAACTGATTCAGGCTGTGTATGCCGCCTCCGGCGTTACACTGGGCGCCGCCCTTGAGCGCTCCGGCTCCAGCTTGATTGGTGCGGATGCTGGCGAATTGGCCGGTGTCGGTCCATTGGGGGTGACGGTACAAGAGTCACTGGATG
Source organism: Plesiomonas sp. ZOR0011 (assembly GCF_000800945.1). Taxonomy (NCBI): domain Bacteria; kingdom Pseudomonadati; phylum Pseudomonadota; class Gammaproteobacteria; order Enterobacterales; family Enterobacteriaceae; genus Plesiomonas; species Plesiomonas sp. ZOR0011. The sequence continues at coordinate 44,029 of NZ_JRKB01000038.1, read as the reverse complement.
CTATCGGCAATGATTTCGATATCCTGATCGACTTTACCGTACCGGCCGCCACCTTGACCCATTTGGCTTATTGCCGTCAGCACGGCAAACATATGGTGATCGGGACCACTGGTTTTGATGCTGACGGTAAGCAGGCGATTGCCGATGCCAGTGCCGACATCGGGATCGTGTTTGCCTCTAACTTTAGTGTGGGCGTCAATCTGGTATTCAAGCTGTTGGAAAAAGCGGCGCAGGTGATGGGCGATTACACCGATATCGAAATCATCGAAGCGCACCATCGTCATAAAATTGATGCACCATCCGGTACTGCGTTATCGATGGGAGAAGTGATTGCTGACACGCTAGGGCGGGATTTATCACAATGCGCCGTGTACAGCCGTGAAGGGATCACCGGAGAGCGCCCACGCGACAGCATCGGTTTTGCGACCGTGCGTGCAGGCGACATCGTTGGTGAGCACACCGTGATGTTTGCTGATATCGGCGAGCGAGTGGAGATTTCACACAAGGCATCCAGCCGCATGACCTTTGCTAATGGCGCTGTGCGCGCAGCAAACTGGTTGCATAATCAGCCGGCAGGGCTGTATGACATGAAGGATGTGCTTGGGTTGCACAACCTTTAATGGTGTGTTACTCGCGGGGCGAGTGACACGTTCGTAAGCATGCATATTACCGTGCACTTTTCTTGTTAAAATAAGTGTTTCATATCAAAATCGCACTATTGATGTCATTAGTTGGTGTCTTGTGCGGTTTTTTTTTGTCTTTTTCCATTTATCGATATTTTTTCCGTTTTTACTGCGTGCTTTGCTGCTGGTAAAAGTTATCTCTTCATGCAAACGGTTATCTTTTGTGTTTTTATCTTACTTTTGGCGCTGGCGTGGCGTTATTTTGCTGTGTTGGTGGTTTTTGTGTCTAAAGTGGGAGTTTTTTCTGGACAAGCGGTAAGCCCGTCTATAGAATTCGCGCAATTTGCCAAAAATTCATTATTTAACATGATTGACAGCGCTTTTGGCTCTCATGTATGAATGGTTATGTGGTAAAAAAGATTAAATATTCATGGAGGTTGTTTTGAGTAGGTCGGCACTGTTAGTTCTCGAAGACGGCACAGTCTTCAAAGGTACCGCAATCGGCGCAGAAGGCTCGGCGGTCGGCGAAGTTGTTTTTAATACCTCGATGACCGGTTACCAAGAAATTCTTACTGATCCTTCGTATTCCCGCCAGATTGTTACTCTTACTTATCCTCATATTGGCAATGTCGGCACCAACCCAGAAGATGAAGAATCCCCCGCCGTTCATGCTCAAGGTCTTGTAATTCGTGATTTACCCCTGATTGCCAGTAACTTCCGCAGTACCGAAACCCTTTCTGATTACCTCAAACGCCACAACGTTGTCGGCATCGCTGATATTGATACCCGCAAATTGACCCGCATTCTGCGCGAAAAAGGTGCCCAAAATGGTTGCATCATTGCCGGCGCACAGCCAGATGCCGCGCTGGCGCTGGAAAAAGCGCGCGCCTTTGGCGGTTTGAGTGGTCTGGATTTAGCCAAAGAAGTCACCACTGCCGAAGCTTACAACTGGACGCAAGGTAGTTGGACGCTGCAAAACGGCCTGCCACAGGCAGCAAACAATGATGACCTGCCATTCCATGTGGTGGCGTATGACTACGGTGTGAAGCGCAATATCCTGCGGATGTTGGTGGACCGAGGTTGCCGCCTGACTGTTGTTCCGGCGCAAACGCCAGCGGCGGATGTGCTGGCGCTCAATCCGGATGGGGTGTTCCTGTCCAACGGTCCAGGCGACCCAGCGCCGTGTGATTACGCGATTAGCGCTATTGAAGAGCTGCTGCAGCACGATATCCCTGTTTTTGGTATCTGCTTAGGTCACCAGCTGTTAGCTCTGGCCTCCGGGGCCAAGACTGTGAAGATGAAGTTCGGCCACCACGGCGGCAACCATCCGGTGAAAGATTTAGACCGTAATGTAGTGATGATCACCGCGCAAAACCACGGTTTTGCCGTAGATGAAGCCACGTTGCCAGCCACTTTACGTGCAACCCACGTGTCACTGTTTGATGGCTCGTTGCAGGGTATTCACCGTACGGATAAGCCAGCATTTAGCTTCCAAGGTCACCCGGAAGCAAGCCCAGGCCCGCACGATGCCGCACCACTGTTTGATCACTTCATCGAATTGATTGAGCAATATCGTCAGAACCAAAACGCAAACCAGCAATAATCAGCCGCAGCAGCAGGAGTTGTTAAGCAATGCCAAAACGTACTGATCTTAAAAGTATTCTAATCCTGGGTGCGGGTCCGATTGTTATCGGTCAGGCGTGTGAATTTGACTATTCCGGCGCGCAGGCCTGTAAGGCGCTGCGTGAAGAGGGTTACCGCGTTATTCTGGTTAACTCCAATCCGGCGACCATCATGACTGACCCTGAAATGGCTGATGCGACTTATATCGAGCCGGTGCAGTGGCAAGTCGTGCGCAAAATCATTGAAAAAGAGCGCCCAGATGCGGTGCTGCCAACCATGGGCGGCCAGACGGCACTGAACTGTGCGCTGGATCTGGAGCGTCATGGCGTGCTGGCGGAATTCGGGGTGGAGATGATCGGTGCGACCGCCGACGCCATTGATAAAGCCGAAGACCGTCGCCGTTTTGATCAGGCGATGAAGAAAATCGGTCTGGATACCGCGCGCTGCGGTATCGCACACTCCATGGAAGAAGCCTACGGTGTACAAGAACAAGTGGGTTTCCCGTGCATCATTCGCCCTTCATTTACGATGGGCGGCACCGGTGGCGGTATTGCATACAACCGTGAAGAGTTCGAGGAAATCTGTACCCGTGGTCTGGACTTGTCGCCAACCAACGAGCTGCTGATTGACGAATCGCTGATCGGTTGGAAAGAGTACGAGATGGAAGTGGTGCGGGATAAGAACGACAACTGCATCATCGTTTGCTCGATTGAAAACTTAGATCCGATGGGGATCCACACCGGTGACTCCATTACGGTTGCGCCGGCACAAACCCTGACCGACAAAGAATACCAACTGATGCGTAACGCCTCGATGGCGGTACTGCGTGAAATCGGCGTGGAAACCGGCGGCTCAAACGTGCAATTCTCGGTTAACCCGAAAGATGGCCGCATGATTGTCATCGAGATGAACCCGCGTGTATCGCGCTCCTCGGCGCTGGCGTCTAAAGCCACGGGCTTCCCGATTGCCAAAGTGGCAGCCAAATTGGCAGTCGGCTACACCTTGGATGAGCTGATGAACGACATCACCGGTGGCCGCACCCCGGCGTCCTTCGAGCCGTCGATTGACTATGTCGTCACCAAGATCCCGCGCTTTAACTTTGAAAAATTTGCTGGTGCCAATGACCGCCTGACCACCCAGATGAAGTCTGTCGGTGAGGTGATGGCGATTGGTCGTAACCAGCAAGAGTCGCTGCAAAAAGCGCTGCGTGGTCTGGAAGTGGGCGCGACCGGTTTCGATCCGAAGGTGAATCTGGATGATGCTGACGCGCTGACGCGCATCCGCTATGAGCTGAAAGAAGCTGGCTCTGACCGCATCTGGTATCTGGCCGATGCCTTCCGTGCTGGCCTGTCAGTGGATGGCGTGCATAACCTGACCAACATCGACCGCTGGTTCTTGGTGCAAATTGAAGAGCTGGTGCGTTTGGAAGAGAAAGTGGCCGAGGTGGGCTTTGCTGGTCTGGATGCTGACTTCCTGCGCGTGCTTAAGCGTAAAGGTTTCTCCGATGCGCGTCTGGCTAAACTGGTTGGCGTGTCAGAAACTGAGCTGCGCAAACTGCGTTATCGTCATGAGATTTTCCCCGTCTACAAGCGCGTAGATACCTGCGCCGCCGAGTTTGCCACCGATACGGCGTACCTGTACTCCACCTATGATGAAGAGTGTGAGTCGAACCCAACCAACCGTGACAAGATCATGGTGTTGGGTGGTGGTCCAAACCGTATCGGTCAGGGTATCGAGTTTGACTACTGCTGCGTGCACGCCTCACTGGCGCTGCGTGAAGACGGTTACGAGACCATCATGGTCAACTGTAACCCTGAAACGGTGTCCACTGACTACGACACCTCCGATCGTCTGTACTTCGAGCCAGTTACGCTGGAAGATGTACTGGAAATCGTCCGCGTTGAACAGCCAAAAGGCGTGATTGTTCAGTACGGTGGCCAAACGCCACTGAAACTGGCGCGTGCGCTGGAAGCGGCTGGGGTACCGGTAATTGGTACCAGTCCGGATGCGATTGACCGCGCCGAAGACCGTGAGCGTTTCCAACAGGCGGTAAACCGTCTGGGTCTGAAGCAGCCGAAGAACGCCACCGTGACAGCGATGGAGCAAGCGGTTGAGCAGGCTAAACAGCTGGGTTACCCGCTGGTGGTGCGCCCGTCTTATGTGCTGGGTGGCCGCGCGATGGAAATCGTGTTCGATGAAGTCGATCTGCGCCGTTACTTCACCACGGCGGTCAGTGTGTCTAACGATGCACCAGTACTGCTGGATTGCTTCTTAGATGATGCGATTGAAGTGGATGTGGACGCCATTTGCGACGGTCAGCAAGTGCTGATTGGCGGCATCATGGAGCACATCGAGCAAGCGGGGGTACACTCCGGTGACTCTGCCTGTTCACTGCCAGCTTACACCCTGAGCCAAGAGATTCAGGATGTGATCCGCCAGCAAGTGGAAAAACTGGCCTTCGAGCTGTGTGTTCGCGGTCTGATGAATGCCCAGTTTGCGGTGAAGAACAACGAAGTTTACCTGATTGAAGTGAACCCGCGTGCCGCGCGTACCGTGCCGTTTGTTTCCAAGGCGATTGGCGTGCCATTGGCGAAGATTGCCGCGCGTGTCATGGCCGGTCAAAGCTTGGCAGCGCAAGGTGTGACGCGCGAAGTGATCCCACCATACTACTCAGTCAAAGAAGTAGTACTGCCGTTTAACAAGTTCCCTGGCGTTGACCCACTGTTAGGCCCAGAAATGCGCTCTACCGGTGAAGTGATGGGCGTTGGTAACACCTTCGCCGAAGCGTTTGGTAAAGGCTTGCTGGGCGGTAACTACAAAGTGCCGCGTCAAGGACGTGCGCTGCTGTCGGTGCGTCACGGTGACAAGAAACGTGTAATTGACTTGGCGGCTAAGTTGCTGAAGTTGGGCTTTGAGCTGGATGCGACGCACGGTACCGCCGTGGTACTGGGTGAGGCGGGGATTAACCCACGTCTGGTGAACAAGGTGCACGAAGGCCGTCCGCATATTCAAGACCGCATTAAAAACGGTGAGTACACCTACATCATCAACACCGCCGAAGGTCGTCAGGCGATTGAAGACTCTAAGCTGCTGCGCCGCAGCGCCCTGCAGTACAAGGTGCACTATGATACTACTTTGAATGGTGCCTTTGCCACCGCGATGGCGATGGCGGCAGACCCAACCGCTAGCGTGATTTCGGTACAGGAAATGCACCAATTGGTGAAATAAGCGCGATAATCCGTACGTCGCACTTATCGCAAACTTGCTTATAAGCGATGAAGAAACAAAAAGCCCGCCATTTGGCGGGCTTTTTTATGCTACATATCAGCCGATGCGATTCTTGCGGCGGCGCAGCTGACCAATAATCTCACCAGTAGGCGTGCGTTTTACAGCTTGTCGCGCCTTGTTACCTCTGCTGACACTCAGTCTGGGCAGAGGATTGGTTACAATTTTGTACGCTGCCGGCAGTTGCAAGCCAGCACAGTAATAACGATGGGCTGGCATTCCAGAGGCGGAATTACTGGTTATAAATCGCCTTGTACAGCTGACCTTCAAATTTGTTCAGCCCAGCACGGCGGGTGCGGTGATCCAGCGCCGAATAGCTGGAGACAAACTGCACGAACGCCACCTGTTGGCCGCTGGCGGTTCGCATGAAACCGGCCAGATTGTATACCCCTTGCAGTGCGCCCGTTTTGGCGTGCACCTGACCTTTGAGCGGAGCTTCACGCACGCTGGCGCGATAGCGCAACGTGCCATCCGTGCCGGAAACTGGCAGCATCGCGATGATCCCTAATTGATCGTCGTGCTTGGCGATGTACTGCAAGGTATCCATCATGGTTTGCGCTGACACCAAGTTATGGCGCGACAAACCGGAGCCATCGGCCATGACGGTGTTACCAAAACGTACCCCAGCTTGTTTGGACAAAATCGCACGCACCGCATCAGAGCCGGCGCGGAAGGTGCCCGGTACATTAAAGTAGTGGTGACCGACGGTGCGGAACATTACATCGGCAATCTGGTTGTCCGATTCTTTGAGCATGATCTTCAGCAGCTCAGGCAGCGGCTTAGAGTTGTTTTCCGCCAGCACGGTTGGCATCGCTACCGGATCGTTACTGATTTTGGTTTGCCCGCTGATGCTAATCCCCGCGCGCGTCAGCTCTTGGCGCACAATGCCGGCGGCATAGGCGGAAGGGTCTTGTACCGAGAAACTCAAACCAAACGGCTCTTTTTGCTGCACCAAACAACCGGTGAGTACGTAACGGTTGTTATCTCGCGGCTGAACATCCAACTCACAGTAGCGTGCTTCCGGCATTTTACGTGTCACGGTTTTCACTTCGCTGACCACGGTCACCGGATACCGAGAGGCTACCGAAGCCGTGGCCAGATTGCCCGGTGTCGCTGCGCTATTGAGCACGGCATAAAAGCAGTTGCCGTCAATGGAGGCGGCTGCCGGCAGGGCATTAAAGCACTGGGTCAAATCGTTCCACGACCAGCCGGGAGCCTTATCGTGGCTACCAAAAACGGAGGTATCAATCACCAGATTGCCCATCACCTGTTTGATGTTTTGCTGGGCTAAACGGTTCGCCATCAGTCGAATTTGATCGCGGGTCAGGCGCGGATCACCACTGAAACTGACCACCAGATCGCCCCACACCTTATTTTCTCGCACTTGCGCCGCGGTGCCCATCTTGGTTGGGAAACGAAAATCGGGGCCTAATTCCAGCATGGCGGCCAGCGCCGTAAAGACTTTCTGTGTACTGGCCGGTAACACCAGCTTGTCGGCCTGATAGGCCACCAGAGGCTGCGCGCCGTTAGTGGGTTGTACTAAAAGAGAAAGCTGGGTGCCAGGAGGCAACGCCTGCTCATAGTCGGTAACCGGAATGACACTGGCTGCCACTGGCAGCGAGAATACACAGGCGGCCACGGCCGCAGAAGTCAAAAAACGCATGATAAACAACAGGTGAGTAGATGTACTGGCATACTATGAATAAAGAGTGAAAAAGTAAACGATGACCCATCGTTCACTCCAAGTTAGAATACAGGCTAGAATAGAAGAACAGTTTAACGGATACCAGTCCCGGCTTCACAGTCAGGGTCAGGTGTCTTTTTGCGTTTTCATACGCCTCAAGATAAAAAAACAGTTCGTTTGTAAGGGGTAATTAGCTTTATGAACCAGATTCCAATGACCGTGCGTGGTGCAGAGAAGCTGCGCGAAGAGCTCGAGTACCTGAAAAACGTGCGTCGTCCCGAAATCATTGATGCCATTGCCGAAGCCCGTGAACACGGTGATCTGAAAGAAAACGCCGAATACCACGCAGCTCGTGAACAGCAAGGTTTCTGCGAAGGTCGAATTCAAGAGATTGAAGGCAAACTGTCTAATTGCCAGATCATTGATATCACTAAGATGCCAAACAATGGCCGCGTGATCTTTGGTGCGACAGTGACCGTTTTTAACACTGACAGCGAAGAAGAGCTGACCTACCGTATCGTGGGTGATGATGAGGCTGATTTCAAACAGAACCTGATCTCAGTGAACTCGCCAATTGCACGTGGCCTGATTGGCAAAGAGCAAGACGATGTGGTGGTGATCCGTACCCCTGGTGGCGAAGTCGAGTTCGAAATTTTGAACGTGCAGTACCTCTGAGTCTGGCACTTTTCGCTACACTTACCGTTTGGGACTCGGTGTTACACTGAGGTTCGGCTGCGCCAGCGTGAAGCGGGTGGCTGATACCAAGACGGTATAATAAAAAAGGCCGTTATACGGCCTTTTTGGTATCACGTACCGGAATGAAACGGTTACCCGTTGCCATGAACCGGTTTCGGTAATGTGCGGTACGGCTGGTTATTAGCGAGGCAGAACGATTTTGCGTTCTTCGCTTGGACGGAACAGAACCAGAATATTACCGATCACCTGAACTTTCAGGGCACCGGTTTCACGTACGATAGCATCAACGATCAGGGCTTTGGTTTCACGCTCTTCGGCGGCAACCTTCACTTTGATCAGCTCGTGGTGGTTCAGGGCGTTGTCGATTTCAGCCAGCACACCCTCGGTCAGGCCGTTAGCGCCAAGCAGTACCACGGGTTTCAGTGGATGGGCCAGCCCTTTGAGGTGCTGCTTTTGTTTGTTCGTGAGCGTCATGGTGCTTTTTTCACTCTTAAGGTTGAAAACGCGGCATTCTAACGCCATCTAGGGTTTATCACCAAGCGTGCGAGGCAATTCCGCGTAGTTTGTTTGCGTATTTGGATAGAATATGGTTAAGAAGAAGCGCACAGGCAGTTCATCCCGTTGGTTGGATGAACACTTCCACGATAAGTATGTACAAGAAGCGCAGAAATTGGGATTGCGTTCTCGAGCTTATTTTAAGCTTAAAGAGATCCAGCAGTCAGATAAATTATTCAAGCCTGGCATGACCATTGTGGATCTGGGTGCTGCGCCGGGAGGTTGGTCACAATATGTCGTTGATCAGATTGGTGATCAAGGGCATGTTATAGCCTGTGATATTTTGCCGATGGATCCGATTGTCGGCGTGGATTTTCTGCAGGGCGATTTTCGTGAAGAGGCGGTGCTCAATGCGCTGCTCGAGCGTACCGGCCAGGGCCAAGTCGATGTGGTGATGTCAGACATGGCGCCAAACATGAGCGGTAATTCGGTGGTTGACCAACCGCGCGCGATGTATCTGGTCGAGCTGGCTTTGGATATGTGCCGTCAGGTATTGGTGCCCAAGGGAGCCTTTGTGGTCAAAGTTTTTCAAGGAGATGGATTTGACGATTACCTCAATGAAGTACGGAAAATGTTTACGACTGTAAAAATTCGTAAGCCAGACTCTTCGCGGTCCCGATCGCGAGAAGTTTACATTGTGGCTACAGGGTACAAACTGTAGTACTCTAGCTAAAGTTCACAGTCAGTTGTAATGCGAGGTTAATCCCTTGAGTGATATGGCGAAAAATCTAATTCTTTGGCTCGTCATTGCCGTCGTGCTTATGTCGGTGTTTCAGAGTTTTGGACCGAGCAAATCCAGTGACCGTCAGGTGGATTACACCGCGTTCGTGAGTGCCCTCGGCCAGAACCAGATCCGTGAAGTACGTATCGATGGTCGTGAAATTCAGTTCACCAAAACTGATGGTGCACGTTCAGTAACGTATATGCCGCTGAACGATCCTAAGCTGCTCGACGACCTGATCAATAAAAATGTGAAGGTGTTCGGTGAGCCGCCTGAGGAGCCAAGCCTGTTGGCTTCTATCTTTATTTCCTGGTTCCCGATGCTGCTGCTGATCGGCGTATGGATATTCTTCATGCGTCAAATGCAAGGCGGTGGCGGTAAAGGCGCGATGTCGTTCGGTAAGAGCCGCGCCCGTATGTTGACCGAAGATCAGGTGAAAACAACCTTTGCTGATGTTGCCGGTTGCGACGAAGCAAAAGAAGAAGTGACCGAGCTGGTGGAATACCTGCGTGATCCAAGCCGTTTCCAGAAATTGGGCGGTAAGATCCCGAAAGGCGTTCTGATGGTGGGTCCTCCAGGTACCGGTAAAACCTTGCTGGCAAAAGCCATTGCCGGTGAAGCCAAAGTGCCATTCTTCACTATCTCTGGTTCTGACTTTGTGGAAATGTTCGTGGGTGTCGGTGCCTCTCGGGTACGTGACATGTTTGAACAAGCCAAGAAAGCGGCGCCATGCATCATCTTTATCGATGAAATCGATGCGGTAGGCCGTCAGCGTGGCGCCGGTTTAGGTGGTGGTCACGATGAGCGTGAGCAAACCCTGAACCAGATGCTGGTTGAGATGGATGGTTTTGAAGGCAACGAAGGCATCATCGTTATCGCAGCGACTAACCGTCCTGATGTACTGGACCCAGCGTTGCTGCGTCCGGGCCGCTTTGACCGCCAAGTGGTGGTGGGGCTGCCAGATGTGCGTGGTCGTGAACAGATCCTGAAAGTTCACATGCGTCGTGTGCCGTTGGGTAATGATGTTAACGCTTCGCTGATTGCTCGTGGTACGCCAGGCTTCTCCGGTGCAGATTTGGCTAACCTGGTGAACGAAGCGGCGCTGTTCGCGGCGCGTGGTAACCAGCGTGTGGTGTCCATGGTTGAGTTTGAAAAAGCCAAGGACAAAATCATGATGGGTGCGGAACGCCGCTCCATGGTGATGACCGAAGATCAAAAAGAAGCGACCGCCTTCCACGAAGCGGGTCACGCCATTGTTGGTCGTATCGTGCCAGATCACGATCCGGTGTACAAAGTCAGTATCATCCCGCGTGGTCGTGCGCTGGGTGTGACCATGTACCTGCCAGAGCAAGATCGGGTGAGCCACAGCCGTCAGTATCTGGAGAGCATGATTTCCAGCCTGTACGGTGGCCGTGTGGCAGAAGAGCTGATTTACGGTGCAGATAAAGTGTCGACCGGTGCGTCTAACGACATCGAACGCGCTACTGAAATTGCCCGTAAGATGGTGACCCAGTGGGGCTTCTCCGAGAAGATGGGCCCACTGCTGTACTCCGAAGAAGATGGCGAAGTGTTCTTGGGCCGCTCCATGGCCAAAGCCAAGCACATGTCGGATGAAACCGCGCGTGCCATCGATATCGAAGTGCGTGCCATTATTGACCGTAACTACCAGCGTACGCGCCAGATCCTGTCTGAAAACATGGATTTGCTGCACAGCATGAAAGATGCGCTGATGAAGTACGAAACCATTGATGCTCCGCAGATTGATGATCTGATGGCGCGTAAATCGGATATTCGTCCGCCAGCAGGCTGGAGTGATCATGCCACTGCGGCGCCGGCTAATGAGCCAGTCGCTAGCGCACCCGTCACTGACTCGGTAGTGAGTTCAGCCGCTCAACCTGCAGCACCAGAGCAAGCGCCAAGCGCGCAACCTGTGGCTGACACTGCGGAGCTGGCTTCAGAGAATGCAGAGAAGAAAGACGCGAATCCGTCTGACAATAAACCTGCACAGTAACTGATGTGGTAATCTTAAAACCCCGGGCTTGCCCGGGGTTTTCTATTTGTGGCCGTCTGTGCATTACCTAACGGTGAGGAGAATAACAACATGCAACTACACAGCCGTGGTCGGACGCTGGATCTGAGCCAACCGCAAATTATGGGGATTTTGAATTTCACTCCCGACTCATTTTCCGACGGTGGCCGTTTTTATGGTCAAGATAGCGCGTTGCGCCATGCCGAAGCGATGGTCAACGCCGGTGCTAGCATCATTGATATTGGCGGTGAATCAACCCGTCCGGGCGCTGATGAGGTGAGCGAGGCCGAAGAGCTAGAGCGCGTTATTCCGTTGGTTGAACGCTTGAGTCGTGAGTTGGATGTGTGGCTGTCAGTCGATACCTATAAGCCTGCAGTGATGCGCGAAGCCTGTTTAGCGGGCGCCCATTTGATCAATGACATCAACGCGCTGCAAGCGCCCGGCGCACTGGACGTGGCGGCAAAGGCACACGTGCCGGTATGTATCATGCACATGCAAGGCCAGCCCCGTACGATGCAAGAGCAGCCGCACTATCAGGATGTGGTCGCTGAAGTGATGCACTTTTTAGCCGAACGCGCTGCGGCATGCCAACAGGCAGGGATCGCGGCGAATAACATCATTCTCGATCCGGGATTTGGTTTTGGAAAAACCCTGGCGCATAATTACCAATTATTGAATCAGCTCGAAAAATTCCATGCACTGCACTATCCGTTGCTGGTAGGGATGTCGAGAAAGTCAATGATTGGTAAACTACTCAACAACCAAGCCGATCAGCGTCTGGCTGGTAGTCTGGCTTGTGCGCTGTTGGCGGCCCAGAAGGGCGCGCAAATTATTCGGGTACACGATGTGCAAGAAACGGCCGATGTATTGCGGGTAATGCAGGCAATGATGAATGCCCATTAAGGAAAATATTCAATGAGTAAGCGTAAGTATTTCGGCACCGACGGTATTCGCGGTACGGTAGGTCAGGCTCCTATTACTCCGGACTTTGTGTTGAAGCTGGGTTGGGCGGCAGGGAAAGTGCTGGCTCGCCACGGGTCACGTAAAGTTCTGATTGGTAAAGATACCCGCATCTCCGGTTACATGCTGGAATCTGCGCTGGAAGCGGGTCTGGCGGCGGCCGGTCTGTCTGCGGCGTTCACCGGTCCGATGCCAACACCGGCGGTAGCCTATCTGACGCGTACTTTCCGCGCCGAAGCGGGCATTGTGATCTCCGCTTCTCACAACCCGTACGATGATAACGGGATCAAATTCTTCTCTATCGACGGGACTAAGCTGCCGGATGAAGTGGAAGAAGCCATTGAAGCTGAGATGGAAAAACCACTGACCTGTGTGTCTTCCGCTGAGCTGGGTCGCGCCAGTCGGATCACCGACGCGGCGGGTCGTTACATCGAGTTTTGCAAAAGCTGCTTCCCGAACGCGCTGAGCCTGAGTGGGTTAAAGATTGTGGTCGACTGTGCTAACGGCGCCACCTATCACATTGCACCGAACGTACTGCGTGAGCTGGGCGCTGAAGTGATCACCATCGGTTGCGAGCCTGATGGCATGAACATCAACGAAAAATGCGGCGCTACCGATACCAAAGCGCTGCAAGCGCGCGTGTTGGCTGAAAAAGCCGATGTCGGTATGGCCCTTGATGGTGACGGTGACCGTCTGATGATGGTTGATCATCTGGGTAACGTGGTTGATGGCGATCAGATCCTGTACATCATGGCGCGTGAAGCGCTGCGCAGCGGCAACCTTAAAGGCGGCGCCGTGGGCACCTTGATGAGTAACATGGGGCTGGAAATTGCACTCAAGCAACTGGGTATTCCATTCTCACGAGCCAAAGTGGGTGACCGCTACGTGCTGGAGATGATGCTGGAAAAAGGCTGGCGTCTGGGCGCGGAAAACTCCGGCCACGTGATTGCGCTGGATATGACGACCACCGGTGACGGCATTGTGGCTGGCCTGCAAGTGCTGGCGGCCATGGTGGGTAACCGCATGAGCCTGAAAGACTTGACCAGCGGCATGACATTGTTCCCGCAAGTACTGGAAAACGTTCGCTTCTCTGGTAATGGCAATCCACTGGATGCCGAGGCAGTGAAAGCGGCCGTGATTGCCGTGGAAGAGAAAATGCAGGGCCGTGGCCGCGTATTGCTGCGCAAATCGGGCACTGAGCCACTGATCCGCGTGATGGTGGAAGGTGAAGATCTGGAGCAAGTACGCCAGTACGCCAAAGCGATTGCGGCAGAAGTGCAGGCTGCCGGTTAAATCGCCGCGCTGACCATCAAAAGGGCACAACTAACTGTGCCACGGTAAGCTAAGATGGCCGTCACAGCAGGTTGTGGCGGCTGCCTGAAATTTCACCGATTGACTGTGAAAACAGAAAATTACCTTGCTTGTCAGGGGCGCTTTCGCTAGTATTCTCTCCGCTTCGTGGTTCACGGAGCGGCATGTCGCGCTGGCGGATAGTCTGACCAGCAAATGCAAAGCGTTAACAAATGGATTAGACCATGTACGAAATCTTACTCGTAGTATATTTGTTAATCGCGCTGGGGCTAATCGGCTTGGTATTAATCCAGCAGGGCAAAGGCGCGGACATGGGAGCTTCATTCGGAGCGGGTGCTTCGAACACTGTATTCGGTTCCAGTGGCTCCGGTAACTTCATGACTCGTACAACAGCAATCTTAGCCACACTGTTTTTCATTATTAGCTTGGTGCTGGGTAACATTACTCATACCCAAACCAAAGTGGGCAGTGAGTGGGAAGATTTGAGTCAGCCGGCCGCTGCACAACAAAAAGCAGCAGAACAACCGGTGAAGGCTGCGGATAGCAACAACGATATCCCAACCAAATAAGCTGTAACGAATTTGCCGTGGTGGTGGAATTGGTAGACACGCTACCTTGAGGTGGTAGTGCCCATTTAGTGGCGTGCGGGTTCAAGTCCCGCCCTCGGCACCAATTACAGACCTGATAAATCTTGATTATAAGATGGTCGCCAGATAGAATATTGCACGTTTCGGACGCGGGGTGGAGCAGCTTGGTAGCTCGTCGGGCTCATAACCCGAAGGTCGTCGGTTCAAATCCGGCCCCCGCAACCAATTTCCTGAATGTATCGATGATAACAACTGTACAGATTTCATCTATACTTGCTTTCAGGGAAAGAGAAGAACAGACCGTTTATTCTTCTCGCGTCGCAATTGCGACAATCAGGGTCCAGTTGCTAAAAACCCCGATTATCTCGGGGTTTTTTGTTATCTGCAAACGGCGTCTTAGACGATGTAACTGGGCTTTAGGCCCTTTTTTTATTTCTTGGGGGTTGTCTTGGCAACGTTAGAACAGCAATTAACACAGATGCTTGAAGCTCCAGTGCAGGCGCTGGGCTATGAGTTGGTAGGCGTCGAGTTTATCCGTGCCGGCCACCATTCAACACTCCGCATCTACATTGACCATGAAAATGGGATTAATGTTGAGAACTGCGCCGAGGTGAGCCACCAAGCCAGTGCAGTACTGGATGTGGAAGATCCGATTTCCGTTGCCTATAACCTCGAAGTTTCTTCGCCGGGTCTGGATCGTCCTCTCTTTAGCGCCGCACATTACACCCGTTTTATCGGTGAAGAAGTCAGCTTTGTGCTGCGCATGGCGATTCAAAATCGTCGCAATTGGAAAGGGATCATTGCCGGCGTTGACGGCGAGATGATCACCATTACTGTTGATGGTAAGAATGAAGTGTTCGCACTGAGCAACATCCAGAAAGCGAACCTGGTACCAAAGTTTTAAGGTCTGGATGAGGCACCTGAGATGAACAAAGAGATTCTGGCTGTCGTTGAAGCCGTTTCCAACGAAAAAGCGCTGCCACGCGAGAAAATCTTCGAAGCGCTGGAAATTGCACTGGCGACTGCCACCAAGAAAAAATACGAATACGAAGTAGACGTACGCGTCTGCATCGATCGCCGCACGGGTGACTTTGACACCTTCCGCCGTTGGACCGTGGTTGAAGAAGTGACTCAACCAACGCGTGAAATGGAACTGGAAGCCGCTCGTCTGCTGGAAGAAAATCCAGCTCTGCAAGTGGGTGACTTCGTTGAAGACCAGATTGAGTCTGTGACTTTCGACCGTATCACCACCCAAACCGCGAAGCAGGTTATCGTGCAGAAAGTGCGCGAAGCTGAGCGTGCGATGGTTGTGGATCAATTCCGCGAGCAAGAAGGTGAGATCATCACCGGTGTGGCCAAGAAGGTAAACCGTGACAGCATTATCCTGGATCTGGGTAACAATGCTGAAGCCATGCTGGCGCGTGAAGACATGCTGCCACGTGAAAACTTCCGTCCTGGCGACCGTATCCGTGGTGTACTGTATGCAGTACGTCCAGAAGCGCGCGGTGCGCAGCTGTTCGTGACCCGCTCCAAGCCGGAGATGCTGGTTGAACTGTTCCGCATCGAAGTACCTGAAATCGGCGAAGAGCTGATTGAAATCAAAGCCGCGGCCCGCGACCCAGGTTCACGAGCCAAGATTGCAGTGAAGAGCAACGACAAGCGTATTGACCCCGTGGGTGCTTGCGTGGGTATGCGTGGTGCGCGTGTTCAGGCCGTATCTGGTGAGTTGGGCGGTGAGCGTGTTGATATCGTGCTGTGGGATGATAATCCTGCGCAGTTCGTGATTAACGCCATGGCGCCAGCTGATGTAGCATCTATCGTGATGGATGAAGATTCTCACAGCATGGATATCGCAGTTGAAGCCTCTAACCTGGCTCAAGCGATTGGTCGTAATGGCCAGAACGTGCGTCTGGCTTCCCAGCTGACTGGCTGGAACCTGAATGTGATGACCGAGACCGATCTGGCGGCTAAGCACCAAGCTGAAGCGTCAGCGGCTATCGAACTGTTTACCAAGCATCTGGATGTTGATGAAGAGTTTGCCCAAGTTCTGGTGGAAGAAGGCTTCTCCACATTGGAAGAACTGGCTTACGTTCCAGTGAATGAACTGCTGGACATTGATGGTCTGGATGAAGAGATCGTTGAAGCTCTGCGTAACCGTGCCAAAGCGGCACTGACCACGCTGGCGCTGGCCAAAGAAGAGTCTTTGGACGGCGCTGAGCCGGCAGAAGACTTGCTGGCACTGCCAGGCTTAGAGCGTCAGATGGCGTTCAAACTGGCGGCTCGCGGTGTGACTACGCTGGAAGAGTTAGCCGAGCAAGGTATTGATGACCTGGCTAATATCGACGGTCTGGATGAAGATAAAGCGGGCGAGCTGATCATGGCCGCACGTAATATTTGTTGGTTTGGCAACGAAGCCTAATTAAACCGCAACAGGAAGGAGCAGCATGACTGAAGTAACCGTAAAATCTCTGGCCGAAGAAATTCAGACCCCGGTTGATCGTTTGCTGCAACAGTTTGCGAGTGCGGGCATCACTAAGAGCGCTGCCGACAGCGTCAGCCAGCAGGAAAAAGAAGCCCTGCTGGCGCATCTGAACCGTGAACATGGCGGCGATGGTGCCGCAGCGCCGAGCAAACTGACTTTGCAACGCAAAACCCGAAGCACGTTAAGTGTGCCAACGACCGGCGGTAAGAGTAAATCCGTACAGGTTGAGGTACGTAAGAAACGTACTTATGTAAAACGTGACCCGCAAGAGCAGCAGAATGCTGACGCTCAGGCGGCAGAAGAGGCTGCCCGTTTAGCACAAGAGGAATTGGCTAAACGTGAGGCAGAAGAGTTAGCTCGCCGTGAAGCTGAAGAAGCAGCGAAACGTGCGGCAGAAGAAAAAGCTAAACGCGAAGCGGAAGAAAAAGCTAAACGAGACGCAGAGGATACAGCGAAACGTGAGGCGACGATTGCGTCCCAACGTGAAGCGGAAGATAAAGCTAAGCGTGCTGCCGAAGAGAAGGCGAAGCGCGAAGCCGAGGCCGCAGAACTGAAACGTAAAGCGGAAGAGGCTGCACGACGCAAAGCCGAAGAAAACGCAAAGCGTATGGCAGAAGAGGCTCGTAAGATGGCAGAACAGAACGAACTCACGACGGCACCCGTCGAGACGACTACCACCGAAGAAACCAGCGCCGATTATCATGTCACTACCTCACGTTATGCACGTGAAGCGGAAGACGAAGATGATCGTCGTGAAGAATCCCGCGGCCGCAGCCGTGGCGGAAAAGCAAAAGCAACCAAGAAAGGCAAAGTCTCTGAGTCTAAGGCTGAGCGCGAAGAAGCGCGTCGCGGTAAAGGCGGTAAGCTGAAGCGTAAGAGCTCTCTGCAGCAGCATGGCTTTAACAAGCCTGCGCAGCCTGTGAACCGTGATGTTGTGATTGGTGAAACTATCACTGTGGGTGATCTAGCCGCGAAGATGGCGGTAAAAGGCTCCGAAGTCATCAAAGTGATGATGCGTATGGGCGCTATGGCCACCATCAACCAAGTGATTGATCAGGAAACCGCACAACTGGTTGCCGAAGAGATGGGCCACAAAGTTATCCTGCGTCGTGAAAACGAGCTGGAAGAGGCCGTCATGAATGACCGTGACACCGATGCAGTACGTGAACCACGTGCGCCGGTTGTGACCATCATGGGTCACGTTGACCACGGTAAAACCTCTTTGCTGGACTACATCCGTTCTGCCAAAGTGGCAGCCGGTGAAGCCGGTGGTATTACCCAGCATATCGGTGCTTACCACGTAGAAACCGATAACGGCATGATCACCTTCCTGGATACCCCAGGCCACGCCGCATTTACTTCAATGCGTGCACGTGGTGCGAAGGCGACCGATATCGTTGTTCTGGTGGTTGCAGCTGACGATGGCGTGATGCCACAAACTATCGAAGCTATTCAGCACGCCCGTGCTGCCGGCGTACCTCTTGTGGTCGCGGTGAACAAGATCGATAAAGATGCAGCGAACCCAGATCGCGTGAAACAAGAGCTGTCTCAATACGGCGTAATGTCCGAAGATTGGGGTGGTGATTGCCAGTTCGTTCACGTATCGGCGAAGACCGGTCAGGGCATCGATGAGCTGCTGGATGCTATCCTGCTGCAATCTGAAGTGCTGGAGCTGAAAGCTGTACGTGATGGTATGGCGAGCGGTGTCGTGATCGAATCCTATCTGGATAAGGGCCGTGGCCCAGTTGCTACCGTTCTGGTTCAAGACGGTACCCTGCATAAGGGTGACATCGTACTGTGTGGCTTTGAATATGGCCGCGTACGTGCAATGCGTGATGAGCTGGGTCGTGAGACCACCGATGCGGGTCCATCCATCCCAGTAGAAATTCTGGGTCTGTCCGGTGTGCCGGCAGCGGGTGACGAAGTGACCGTGGTGCGTGACGAGAAGAAAGCCCGTGAAGTGGCGCTGTATCGTCAAGGCAAGTTCCGTGATGTCAAACTGGCACGTCAGCAGAAAGCGAAACTGGAAAACATGTTCGCTAACATGGCTGAAGGCGACGTATCTGAGCTGAACATCGTTCTGAAAGCAGACGTTCAAGGTTCCGTAGAAGCTATCTGCGACTCCCTGATCAAGCTGTCTACCGACGAAGTGAAAGTGAAGATCGTGGGCTCCGGTGTGGGTGGTATCACCGAAACCGACGCAACTCTGGCTGCAGCATCCAACGCGATTCTGGTGGGCTTCAACGTACGTGCCGATGCGACTGCGCGCCGCGTAATTGACGCTGAAAACCTGGATCTGCGCTATTACTCAGTAATCTACCAGCTGATTGATGAAGTGAAGCAGGCCATGAGCGGCATGCTGGCTCCAGAGTTCAAGCAGGAGATCATCGGTCTGGCCGAAGTTCGTGACGTGTTCAAGTCACCGAAGATTGGTGCGATTGCCGGTTGTATGGTGACCGAGGGTACCGTGAAGCGTCATAACCCAATCCGCGTTCTGCGTGACAACGTGGTTATCTATGAAGGCGAGCTGGAATCTCTGCGCCGCTTCAAAGATGACGTTAGCGAAGTGCGTAACGGCATGGAATGTGGTATCGGCGTTAAGAACTACAACGATGTTCGCGTCGGCGACATGATCGAAGTGTACGAAATCGTTGAAGTTCAACGTACCATTGATTAAGTTGGCGGCAACAGACCTTCACCGGTCGTATTGATACACCATTGGGGGGCTTGTGCCCCCCAATCTGTCTTGGAGGATAGTACCATGGCAAAAGAGTTCAGCCGCAGTAAGCGCGTGGCGCAAGAGCTGCAAAAAGAGATCGCCGTGATTCTGCAACGTGAGGTGAAGAACCCGCAGATCGGTATGGTGACCGTATCCGGTGTGGAAGTGTCCCGCGATCTGGCGTATGCCAAGATCTTTGTTACCTTCCTGTTTGATGATCAAGATGCTATCGATAGCGGTCTGAAATCACTGCGTGAATCAACCGGTTATATCCGTACTCTGGTAGGTAAAGCGATGCGTCTGCGCATTGTGCCGGAGCTGCGCTTTGAATATGACCGCTCGCTGACCGAAGGCATGCGTATGTCTAATCTGGTGAGCAGCGTGATCCGTGATGATCAGGCGCGCCAGCAAAATGCCGCCGACGATAGCGACAACAGCGAGGAGAAGGCCTGATGTCTCGTCCACGCCGCCGCGGTCGTGATGTACACGGCATTTTGTTGCTGGATAAACCTCAAGGCATCACCTCGAACGATGCGCTGCAGAAAGTAAAACGTCTGTACAACGCCAACAAGGCAGGGCATACCGGTGCGCTGGATCCATTGGCGACCGGCATGCTGCCGATTTGCCTAGGTGAGGCGACCAAGTTTTCCCAGTATCTGCTGGATTCTGACAAGCGCTATCGCGTGATTGCGAAACTCGGTCAGCGTACCGATACCTCCGACTCGGATGGTGAAGTGATCCAAGAGCGTCCGGTGCAGGTCACCGCAGAGCAACTGGATGAAGCCTTGACCCATTTTCGTGGCGATCTGCAGCAGATCCCGTCCATGTATTCGGCGCTGAAATACGAAGGCAAGCCGCTGTACGAATATGCCCGTCAAGGCATTGAAGTGCCGCGCGAGTCGCGTCCGATTACTGTGTATGAGCTGACGCTGATCCGCTTTGAAGGTGATGAAGTTGAGCTGGAAGTTCACTGCTCAAAAGGCACCTACATTCGCACTATCGTCGATGATCTGGGTGAGCGTTTAGGCTGTGGCGCGCATGTGATTTACCTGCGCCGTCTGGCTGTTGCCACCTATCCGATGGAGCGTATGGTGACATTGGAGCAGGTGGAAGCCTTGCTGGAAAAAGCGCGCGCGGAAGACATTTCACCGAGCATCGAGTTAGACCCACTGCTGTTACCGGCCGACACCGCGGTGCAACATCTGCCACAAGTGAACATGCCGTCAGTGGTTGCCGGTTATGCCAAGCTGGGGCAGGCGGTACAGGTCAGTGGCGCGCCAGCGTCGGGTCTGGTACGCATGACCGAAGGTGATGAGCAGGTCTTTTTTGGCCTCGGCGAAATCGATGATCAGGGCCGCGTGGCTCCGCGTCGGATGATGGTGCTGTAAGCATTGCGCAGCGGGCAGTGGGCGGAGAAATATTCGCCGTCCACCGGCGGTGTTATCTTGCTTTGCCGGGCGGCTACCGTTAGAATGCCGAGTCTTATTGCGGTGCTGAATTAGAGATCGGCGCCGCGTTTTATGAACTTAATGCTTTTAGGAGCGCACAATGTCTCTAAGCACTGAAGCTGTTGCAAAAATCGTTGCTGAATTTGGCCGTGATGAGAAAGATACTGGTTCTACCGAAGTTCAGGTAGCCCTGCTGACTGCTCAGATCAACCACCTGCAAGGTCACTTTGCTGAGCACAAAAAAGACCACCACGGTCGTCGCGGTCTGCTGCGCATGGTTTCCCAGCGTCGTAAGCTGCTGGACTACCTGAAGCGTAAAAATGCTGAGCGTTACACTGCTCTGATTGCACGTCTGGGTCTGCGTCGCTAATTATTGGCGAGATTCAGGAAAGGGGCCGCATGGCCCCTTTCTTCTATCAGCCTTACTCTCGCCAACTACTCTGGGCATAGTTCGTGTATGCCGCGATCTCACCGCGATGGCCACATTGAATAATGTATGCACGCGCGTGAGTATTCACTGTCGTGATGATCGGCAACGTGAAATTACACATGTCATGTAACCATAAAAATATGACAGAATAGTCAGTGAAGTGAGAGTCTGATACACACACCGTGATGGCTCCTTGAACGGAGCACGACAATACAACGCATGAGTTCGCGCGGCTAACGGGAAGTTACTGGTCGACAGTGGTTTGCCGTTAGTCGCGAGAATGCGGGTATTTTCAACAATTACGGTGATAGGGCTAAGCGTAATGAGTGGTTATTCGATATACTCAGAAGCGCATTAGACAGTCGATATTTATTGGAAGGATAAACACGTGAATCCTATCGTACGTAAATTTAAGTATGGTCAGCATACCGTGACACTGGAAACCGGTGTTATGGGTCGCCAGGCCACTGCAGCCGTGATGGCTAGCATGGATGATACCTGCGTTTTCGTTACCGTTGTGGGTAAAAAAGAGACCAAACCAGGTCAAGACTTCTTCCCACTGACTGTAAACTACCAAGAGCGTACTTACGCTGCGGGTCGTATTCCAGGTGGTTTCTTCAAGCGTGAAGGCCGTCCGTCTGAAGGCGAAACCCTGACTGCACGTCTGATTGACCGTCCAATCCGTCCTCTGTTCCCGGAAGGTTTCCTGAACGAGGTACAAGTTGTGGCGACTGTGGTGTCTGTGAACCCACAAGTTAGCCCGGATATCGTGGCGATGATCGGTGCTTCTGCTGCGCTGACCCTGTCTGGTATTCCATTCAATGGTCCAATTGGTGCTGCCCGTGTCGGTTACATCAATGATCAGTATGTACTGAACCCAACGACTGCAGAGCTGGCTGAAAGCCGTCTGGATCTGGTGGTTGCCGGTACTGAAAACGCCGTTCTGATGGTTGAGTCCGAAGCGGATATCCTGACCGAAGATCAGATGCTGGGTGCGGTGGTATTTGGCCACGATCAGCAACAAGTTGTGATTGAGAACATTAAAGCGTTTGCTGCTGAAGCCAACATTCCTAAGTGGGAATGGAGCGCAGAGCCAGTGAACGAAACCCTGCAGTCTCGCATCGCGGAACTGGCAGCGGCCCGTATCACCGAAGCGTACCACATCAAAGAAAAGCAAGTACGTTACGAGCAAGTGGCAGCGATCAAAGCTGACGTGACTGCTGCGCTGCTGGCGGAAGACGAATCACTGGACGAAGGCGAAATCAGCGATCTGCTGGGCGAGCTGGAGTACCGTGTGGTACGTGACAACATCCTGAGCGGTGCGCCGCGTATCGATGGTCGTGAACCAGACATGGTGCGTGCACTGGACGTCCGTACTGGCGTGCTGCCACGTACTCACGGCTCTGCGCTGTTCACCCGTGGTGAAACTCAGGCGCTGGTAACCGCGACTCTGGGTACTGAGCGTGATGCTCAGACTATCGATGAGCTGACCGGTGAGCGTACCGATCGCTTCTTGCTGCACTACAACTTCCCACCATACTCTGTGGGTGAAACCGGTATGATGGGTTCACCGAAGCGTCGTGAAATCGGCCACGGCCGTCTGGCGAAGCGTGGTGTGGCAGCGGTAATGCCAAGCGCAGCGGAATTCCCGTACACTGTACGTGTGGTATCTGAAATCACTGAATCCAATGGTTCTTCTTCCATGGCTTCCGTGTGCGGTGCTTCTCTGGCACTGATGGATGCGGGCGTACCAGTGAAGGCCTCTGTAGCGGGTATCGCTATGGGGCTGGTGAAAGAAGGCGAGCGTTTTGTAGTTCTGTCTGACATTCTGGGTGACGAAGACCACCTGGGCGACATGGACTTTAAAGTAGCCGGTACCCGTACTGGTGTGACTGCGCTGCAGATGGATATCAAGATCGAAGGTATCACCCGTGAGATCATGCAGATCGCGCTGAACCAAGCGAAGGGTGCGCGTATGCACATCCTGAACGTGATGGAAGAAGCGATCCATACTCCACGTAACGATATCTCCGAGTTCGCGCCACGTATCCACACCATCAAGATCAATCCTGAGAAGATCAAGGACGTGATCGGTAAAGGTGGTGCGGTGATCCGTGCGCTGACCGAAGAAACTGGTACCACCATCGAAATCGAAGATGACGGTACTATCAAGATTGCCTCTGCTGACGGCGATGCCGCGAAGAAAGCAATTGAGCGCATTGAGCAAATTACTGCTGATGTTGAAGTCAATCGCATTTATACTGGTAAAGTTACCCGTATTGTTGACTTCGGTGCGTTTGTCTCTGTGGTGGGTACTAAAGAAGGTCTGGTACACATCTCTCAGATTACCGATAAGCGTGTAGAGAAAGTTTCTGACTACCTGCAACTGGGTCAGGAAGTGCGCGTGAAAGTACTGGAAGTAGACCGTCAAGGTCGTATCCGTCTGAGCATCAAAGAAGCGATGGCTTCTGAAGGCGCAGAGCAACAACCTGCGGCTGAATAATACCGCTTGATGACGCGTTGCGGCCAAGATCGCACAGGCCAATCTCGTAAAAGCATCGGGGGGCCGGATGCCTCCCCGATTTTTGCGGTCAGGAGTTGGAAATGAACCCATTCTCGCGCTGGGTATGCGGTGTAATGGTGGTGTTGCTGACCGGATGTAGCAGCACAAGCTATGACTGGCGTCAGAGTGCCGTACTGGCAATACCATTGCAACCCAGCCTGCAACAGGAAGTCATGCTGGCCCGGATGGAGCAGATTCTCTCCAGTCGGGCGCTTAGTGATGGAGAACGCGCTCAGTTGCTGTATGAGCGGGGCGTGTTGTATGACAGCCTCGGTCTGCAGGCGCTGGCACGTAATGATTTCACTCAGGCTCTGGCCTTGCGTCAGGATATGCCAGAGGTTTTCAACTACCTGGGGGTATATTTTACCCAGTCAGGCCAGTATGATGCCGCCTATGAGGCGTTCGATTCAGTGCTGGAATTGGATCCTGAATATCGCTATGCCCTGTTAAACCGGGGTATAGCCTTGTACTACGGTGGCCGCTATAAGCTGGCCCAAGAAGATCTGCTCAATTTCTATCAAGATGATCCTGATGATCCGTATCGGGTGCTATGGTTATACTTGACGGAAAGCGAGTTGAACAAGGATGAGGCGCTCAAGGCGCTGCGGCAGCGTTACAACGCCGCAAGCCGTGATAATGTCGGCTGGAACATCGTTGCCCTGTACTTGGGTGATATGTCCGAAGCCGAATTTATGCGTCGTTTGCAGGATAACTCCACCGATAACACGTCTCTGGCAGAGCACCTAAGTGAAGCTTACTTCTACTTGGGCAAACGCTATCTAAGCAAGGGGGATGTCGATGGTGCGGTATCCCTTTTTAAACTGACGATGGCCAATAATGTGCATAACTTTGTCGAACACCGTTATGCCATGCTGGAACTGTCCCTGCTGGGACAAGGCGACACGTCAGAAGCCAACTAATTAAAATTTATGAGTTTTTGCCATTACCGTCCGGTAATGGCAAAGCTCGTCTTGTCATTGTGATTGCGTCAGTTCACATTTTTGGCTGAAAATCTTCGCGCATTTTCTCGCCAATTCAGGTAGACTGGCGCCCGTTTTTTATATTGAGACTACGTCATGGCTGAATTAGAGACTACTTTTGCTGAACTGGGTTTGCCGACCCCGATCCTCACCGCCATCGAGAGCATGGGCTATGAAAAACCGTCGCCAATTCAGGCTGCGTGTATCCCTCACCTGCTGGAAGGCCGTGATGTTCTGGGCATGGCACAAACCGGTAGCGGCAAAACAGCGGCCTTTGCGTTGCCGATGTTAACCCGTATTCAGCCTGAAGTAGCCCGTCCTCAGGTACTGGTTCTGGCTCCTACTCGTGAGCTGGCCGTGCAGGTATCCGAGGCATTCGGTGATTTTTCCAAGCACATGAGCGGTCTGCGTGTTCTGGCCCTGTACGGTGGCCAGCGTTATGACATCCAGCTGCGTGCTCTGCGTCAGGGCCCACAGGTTGTGGTAGGTACACCAGGTCGTCTGCTGGATCACATCAAGCGTGGTACGCTGGATCTGTCCGGTCTGAAAGGTCTGGTTCTGGACGAAGCAGACGAAATGCTGCGCATGGGCTTCATCGAAGACGTTGAAACCATTATGGCTGAACTGCCGGAAGATCATCAGACCGCGCTGTTCTCCGCGACTATGCCGGATCCAATCCGTCGTATTACCCGCCGCTTCATGCGTGATCCGCAAGAAGTGAAGATTCAGGCTGCCGTGCGCACCACGCCAAACATTGCCCAGAACTACTGGACTGTGTATGGCATGAGCAAAAATGATGCACTGGTACGTTTCCTGGAAGCGGAAGATTTTGATGCTGCTATCATCTTCGTGCGTACTCGTACTGCAACGCTGGATGTGGCAGAAGTGCTGGAGCGTAACGGCTACAGCTGTGCTGCGCTGAACGGCGACATGACTCAGCCACTGCGTGAGCAAACGCTGGAGCGCCTGCGTAACGGTCGTCTGGATATCCTGATTGCGACTGACGTTGCGGCGCGTGGTCTGGACGTTGAGCGTATCAGCCTGGTTGTAAACTATGACATTCCATTGGATGCCGAGTCATACGTACACCGTATCGGTCGTACTGGTCGTGCGGGCCGTAGCGGTCGTGCGCTGCTGTTCGTCGAGCCGCGTGAGCGTCGTCTGCTGCGTAATGTTGAGCGCACCATGAACGTGAGCATTCCAGAAGTGGATCTGCCGACTAACGCGCTGCTGGCACAACGCCGCATCGAGCAGTTCAAGTCTAAGATTGCGCTGCAACTGGAAAACCACGATCTGGCTGCTTACCGTGAGCTGCTGAATGGTCTGATGGGCGAAGAGCAAGATCCAGCGGATCTGGCGGCTGCGCTGCTGATGATGGCGCAAGGCGATCGTAAACTGATCCTGCCTGCGGACCCAGTGATTGAGCGTCGTCCACGTCGTGAATTCCGTGACCGTGATGAGCGCGGTGGTCGTGACCGTCGTGACAGCCGTGATGGTCGTCGTGATGACCGTCCACGTCGTGATGGCGATCGTCCAGAGCGTCGTGAGCGTCGTGATGTGGGCCCAATGGACGTTTACCGTCTGGAAGTGGGTCGTGATGATGGCGTGGAAGTTCGTCATATCGTGGGCGCGATTGCCAACGAAGGCGATCTGAGCAGCCGTTACATCGGTAACATCAAGCTGTTTGACAGCCACTCTACTGTGGAACTGCCACGTGGTATGCCGTCTGACATGCTGGATCACTTTACCCGTACGCGCATTCTGAACAAACCAATCCGTATGCAACTGGTGGGTGAAGCTTCACCACGCTCAGAGCGTCGTGAAGGTGGTGATCGTCCACGTCGCGAAGGCGGTGATCGTCCGCGTCGTGAAGGTGGTGATCGTCCACGCCGTGAAGGCAGTGATCGTCCACGTCGTGAAGGCGGTGACCGTCCACGCGGTAGCTTTGGCAACGGTGAGCGTCGTAGCGGTGAGCGTAGCCACAGCGGCGAGCGTCGTGAGCGTCGCGAGCGCAGCCAAGACTAAGTGCTGCTCAGTCTAAGCGATGCATCGCTAAGGCTAGCGCCGTAAGGTTCGAGAAATAAAAAAGCCCGTCACTGTGACGGGCTTTTTTTATGCCTAGTATCAGATCACAATGTCAGTGGCGATCAGGCGGCAAGTGCAGTGAGCTACGTTTATTCTTGCAGCACTAAACCGGCTAAGGCTTTCCAGTAGCCGTTGCACTCCTGGGCTTGCGCTAAGGCCAGCGGTTGACGACCTTGTTCATTGGCGCGAAAACGGCGCAGCATGTCCAAGGTATCTAGCCCCAGTGGCGAGAGGCGGACACTGTCGACCAGTCCGTGCATCGCTTGCAGTTCATTACCGAGGTTGTAGCAGTAGCCGCTTTGGGTCTGGATCCCGTTCAGGGTAAAGACTTTTTGTTGCTCTTGTGAGTAGATCTGGCGGCCATTCGGGTAATTGATGCAGCAGGTGGCGCATTCATCTTTTGGCAAATTCTCCGCGCGCGCAGTAAAGCAGCGTGCCGAGTAAGCCAGCGGCAGATAGCCATAGCTGAACACTTCCACCTCGAATTTATCGCGGATCCCGAGCTCGTCACATTGGGTCAGTAAGTTGCACAGCCAATCGCGTGACAGCTCTACCGGCATGCACCAACGCTGCATCCCTTTTTGCTGCAATATTTTCAAGGTATGGGCGTTATAGCAATTGAGCGCAGGACCGGCCACAAAGGGCAGTTGCCGTTCGGCAGCCAGTGTGACCCCAGCCAGATCATTGGCTTCGATACGAAACTCGCCATTGTCGACTAGGCGCCGCAGTTGGGTGATTTCGGAAGGGGCTTCCAGCAGCGCCATGGTGGAGAGCACCACTTCTTTGCCGGTGGCCGACAGCATACGCGCCAGCTCCAGCCAATCAGCGAATTTCAGTTCGCGCCGCTTGCTGCAGACAGTTTCGCCCAGATAAATGATGTCGGCATCCGACTGACTGGCTGCCTGATAAAAGGCTTCCATTTGAGCTTTGGGCCAGAAGTACAACACAGGGCCTAAGGCATATTTCATCGGTCGGCTCTCCTTTACTGCCATTTGCGGTGATACGCGCCGAGGGTCGTTTGGCGACCTTCCGAGACGGCGTCGAGCGCTTGCATCCACGCCGGCTCTGGGCGGAAGTTGCTCGGATCGGCTTGATAGCGGTCAATTGCCTGACGCCACACTTTGGTGATCTGGCTGACATACGCCGGGCTGCGTTGGCGACCTTCAATTTTCACAGACGCAATGTTGGCGGCAAACAGCTCCGGCAGCAGATCGAGTGTATTTAAGCTGGTCGGCTCTTCCAAGGCATGGAACGGTGCGCCTTCACTTTGGTAGCGGCCTTTGCATAGGGTCGGATAACCGGCATGCTCGTGATCGGCGTAGCGGTCGATCAGCACGTCGTTCAGCCGGCACTCGAGGCCCTGCTCGGTTTGTTGCCAGCGCACAAAGCGAGCCGGTGAACAGGCACCCACGGTATTTGGCGATTCGCCGGTGAGGTAGGACGACAGATAGCAACGCCCTTCGGCCATGATGCACAGGCTGCCAAAGGCAAACACTTCGAGCGGCACGCTGCTGCTGCGCGCCAGCTGTTTAACCTGATGGATAGAGAGCACGCGCGGCAGTACCACGCGGGCGACATCAAATTCTTGTTGGTAGAAGCGGATCGCTTCGCTGTTGGTGGCCGAGGCTTGCACGGAGACATGGCGCTCAATGTGCGGATAGCGGCGCGCAGCATAGTCCAGCATCGCTAAATCGGCCAAGATCAGGGCGTCGGCACCCATTTGCGCCGCCATGTCGACTGCGCGCTGCCAGCGCGCAAAGCCGTCAGGATGGGCAAAGGTGTTGATGGCCACATGCAGCTTGCGCTGGTGGCGGCGGATGTAGCTCACCGCTTCATCCAGCTTGCGTTCGGTAAAGTTGAGACCGGCAAAGTGCCGGGCATTGGTGTCATCCTTGAAGCCGATATATACCGCATCTGCGCCGTTATCGACTGCCGCTTTGAGAGCAGGCAGGTTACCTGCGGGGCAAAGCAATTCCATATTGCGTTATCCTGTTGAATCTAACGGAGTAAAAACGCGATATTACGTGCTTTATCCGCGCATAATGTTGATATGCCGCAGTAAGCACGCGCATTTTTCCGTTCGGTTAACCGCTGGCCGCCGTCTTCATGCTGGGACGCAGCAGTTGCTCGATCTCCTTGACCGGCATTGGTTTGAAGAAGTGGTAGCCCTGAATGCCATCGCAGTTTAGACCGGCAATCAAAGTGGCCTCTTCGTGAGTTTCCACCCCTTCCATGATCACGTGCATATTGAGCGATTTGCCCAGATTGATGATGCTCTCGACAATCGCCACTTGTTTGGGATTATGCAGAATATCGAGGATAAAACTGCGGTCGATTTTCAGCTCATCAAACGGGAAATTGGCCAGATAGGAGAGTGAGGAATATCCGGTACCAAAATCATCAATCGACAGCACAAAGCCTTGGGCGCGTAGCTCTTGCAGTAACCGCGCGGCGTGCTCTTGATCGGTCATCACCGCGTTTTCGGTGATCTCTAAAATGATGCGCCCAGGCGGGATCTGGTAGTGCTGTTGTAACGCCAGCACTTCGTTGAGCAGACCTGGGTTGGCAAATTGCTGCGGTGATAAGTTGATCGACACCTGACCGGGGTTGAGCCCTTGCTTGAGCCAGCGCTGCACGGTGGCAAACACTTTTTCCATTACTACGCGGCCGAGCCAGTCAATCAGGCCGGCTTTTTCCGCGACCGGAATAAAGCGCGCGGGGCTGATAAAGCCTTCGGTGGGATGCTTCCAGCGTACTAACGCTTCCATACCAATCAGGCGAAAATCGCGGGTATTCACTTTCGGTTGGAAATAGACATCCAGCTCGCTTTTGCTCAGCGCTTTTTGCAGCTCCACTTCTAGCCACAGGCGTAAGCGCGCTTCGCGATTCATCTGCGGTTGGTAGCAGGCCAGCCGGTTACGTCCTTGCGCTTTGGCATCATACATGGCGGTATCGGCGTGCTGCAGCAGATGGTGCGCTTCGTGGCCATCACCGGGGAAGACCACGCAGCCAATTGAGCAGGAGAGCTGTTTGCGCACCTGTTGCAGATCGAGTGGGTTTTTAATCGCGCGGATCAGGCTGTGGCCATACTGTTTGGCCGCATCTTGGCTGGTGTTCGGGAGGATGATGCCGAACTCATCACCACCAAAATAGCCCAAAATGGCGTTTTCGGGCAGATGACTGCGCAGACGCGAGGCGATTTCGACCAGCACCTTGTCACCGACATGGTGGCCTAACGAATCATTGATATTTTTGAAGTTATCCAGATCCAGATACAGCATCGATAGCGGGATATTGGCGCGGATCATGCTTTGCAGCTGGCGCAAGGTGCTGTGGCGATTGAGCAGGCCGGTCAGCGGATCGCGCTGTTGCAGGTCGTCCGGCAGACGATTGTCGCTACGCATAATCACCATTTGCGCCGGATTTCCCATTGCGGTGATTGGCATCGATTGCAAGCTGATGCGTTTACGCTGGCCCACCGCGGGCGCGGTATTCAGAATATGTTGCTGACAGTGGCTCAGCTGCTGGTGCAGCTGCTCAGGGATGTTGCCAGAGTGCGGGTCGCGCAAAAACTCCTGCAATGGCTTACCGAGCAATTGCTGAGAATTGGTAACGCCAAGAATGCGCGCAGTGGACTCGTTGGCAGAGACAATAATGCCATCTTCCAGAATGCAAAACCCGTCATCCAGCATGGAGATCAGATTTTGGCAGTAGCGCTGCGTTTCTTGCAGACTATCGAGTAACTGGTGCTTTTCGGTGACATCCGCCCCTTGGAACAGATAGCCACACAGCTGGCCTTCGTTGTGCGTCTGTTGGCCGAGTACCGGCGTGATGCAAAAATGGTAGCTGTTTGGCAGTGCGGCTTGCAGCATCACTTCGCCTTGTACGGTGGCCCCGGTCGCCGCCCGCACCAGATACGGATGCATGGATTGGTACAGTTCGCGCGGTAACAGGCGCGCTAGCGGTTTTTGCAGTTGGCCATCAGGCGTCAGGCCTAGGGTGCGGTAAAACTGCTCATTGGCCATCTGCAGGCGCAAATTGGCATCGAATACAGCAAACATGAACGAGCTGTACTGGGTTAGCTGGGCGAGTTCCGCCGTCAACGTTGAAAGCAGCATGTAAAATCATCCCCAAGTGCCAAGCTTTGGCGGCAATCATCAAAAAAGTGGTTCTCTAGCCGGGTGTCACGTTTATAGTTTTTTGTCTTATTTATTACTTAGCGGCATTTTCGCGAATAAATTAATATGTGAACCGTCAATAGGGAAGGGCATAAATGCCAATATCGTGACATGCTGCGAAACTTCAACTTTCTTGACGCAGGCCGTTATCCCGAAGCGTTGGCTGGGATACACTCGGAGATTGGTTTAAAAAGATACGATACTGGCTGACGGCCAGTCGAGTTCACGCGAGGAGAGAGGTTCAAGGTGCTGACGCAATTACAGGCACGACTGGTTAAAGAGGCCCCGCGCTTTTTGCGCATGCCGCTGCAGTGGGTCCCGTTTGGGGTACAAAAGCAGGCGCTGGAGCAACTGCTGGGCTGGATGTTCCGTCAGGCGATGGAAGATGGCGAGCTGGATTTTCTGCAGCATCGCTGGTTGCAAGTCGAGGTGCCGGATCTGAACCTGAGCTGGTTTGTCAGTGTGCAAAATGCGCAGTTGGTGGTGGCCAAGCAGGCTCAACCGGATGTGATTTTCCGTGGTAACACCAATGAGCTGATCCTGATTGCGGCCCGTGTGGAAGATCCCGATACGCTGTTTTTCCAGCGTCGGTTGACCATTGAGGGTGACACCGAACTTGGGCTGTATGTGAAAAACCTGCTCGATGCTTTGGATATGGAGCAGATGCCAAAACCGTTACAGGCGCTGTTGCAACAGCTGGCGCAGTTTATTCAAAAAGGGCTGGCTGCTCAGCCGGCTGCGAACACTCAGGCGATAACATCATGCTGATTCGCGTTGAAATTCCGGTGGATGCCCAACCGGTCGCTCAGTTACTTAACCGCGCTTTTCCTTCTCCGGCGGAAGCCGAGCTGGTTCAGGCGCTGCGTGAAGCCGGCCAGTTGACGTTGTCGCTGGTGGCGGTGGATGACGAAGGTCAGTGCATTGGCTATTTGGCGTTTAGCCCGCTGCTGTTAGATGGCAACGATTACCAGTGGGTGGCATTGGCACCACTGGCCGTGGATCCGGCCTATCAGGGGCAAGGCATTGGCCAAGCGCTGGTGCAAGAAGGGCTGAATAGCCTGAATGAGTTTGGTTATGCGGCGGCGGTCGTGCTGGGTGACCCACGCTATTACGCGCGCTTTGGTTTTGCGCCGGTCAGTGCGGATGTCGCGCCTTGCCCGTGGTCAGAGTATCAAAGTGCTTTCCAACTGCTGAAACTGGACAGTTTCCAAGCGCCACAAGCGCCGGTGCAGGCGGTCAATTATGCGGAGCCGTTTAGCCACTTGTAGCACGATTTTATTTGCACAAGGTTTACATAACTTGACACAAAATAGAGGTGACAGGCGTTAGACTGTCACCTCTATTTCTTTTTGTGTGCTCTGAGATCTTCAATTCATGACAGGTATCGTTGTTCGTTGCAGTGTGGCCCTGATGCTGGGCTGGCTAAGCAGTACGGCGCTGGCGCAGGGGAAACCTGATGCGCAGGCCGTGAAGGCCGTAAGTGTGGGCGTCCAACCGGTGGAAGAGGCGGTGCTGAGCCGTAAATTGCCCCTGGTCGGCAGCCTGATTGCCCGCCAAGGGATCACCTTGCAGTCTCAGGTGGAAGCCAATCTAGTCCGAGTGAACATGCCGCAAAGTGGCCCGGTACAGCAAGGTCAGGTGTTGTTGCAGCTCGATGATGCACAGGCGCAGGCGGCGTTAGCCGAAGCGCGTGCCACGGCCACCGATGCTGAGCGTAAGCTGCAGGAGCTGTCACGTTTGGCCAAGGTGAAAGCGGTATCGAACACTGAGCTGGAATCGCAGCGCGCGGCGGTGGCGATCGCCAAGGCTAAAGTCGCTTCGGCGCAGGCTACCGTGGATAACTACCGCATTGTGGCGCCGTTTAGCGGTGAGGTTGGCCTGTATACCCTGACGCCGGGGCAGTTGATCAAAAAAGATACCGCCATTACTTCACTGGATGACCTGTCGCAGATGACGCTGGATATCAGTGTGCCGGAGAAGTTCTTATCTCAGCTCAGCATTGGCTCGCCGGTTTCGGCCACCACCGATGCGCTGCCGGGAGAGGTGTTCTCTGGCGTGGTAGCACACAAAGATATTCGTTTGGATAACATTACCCTGAACGGCAAGGTGCGGATCCGGTTTGAAAACCCACAGCATTTATTGCGCCCGGGCATGTTAGTGAAAGCCGAGTTGCAATTAGATACCCGCAAATTGCCGCTGATCCCATCGCGGGCGTTGCTGTTCCAAGGTGAGCAGCGCTATGTGTTTGTGGTGGAAGACGGGAAAGCAGTACAAAAGCCGATTCGCATTGAGCGCATTTACGATGACCAAGTTGCCGTAGCCGACGGTTTACGCGCCGGTGATCAGTTGGTGGTCGACGGTACGGTCAAACTGCGTCCGGGCGTGGCGGTTCAGGCATTACCGATGACGGGTGCCAAGGCCGCCGTATCGGCGCCGGCTGCGGCCAGTAAGGATACCAGCGGGAAGGTGCTGCCATGATTTTGGCCGACGTATCATTACGCCGTCCGGTACTGGCGGTGGTGATCAGTTTGCTGATGCTGGTGTTTGGTTTGGTGTCTTTCCAGCGCTTGGAAGTGCGCGAGATGCCGGAGACCGAAAAGCCGGTGATCTCCATCAGTACCTCTTACAGCGGCACCTCGGCGGCGGTGATGGAAAGTCAGGTCACCAAGGTGCTCGAAGACCAGCTTTCTGGGCTGTCTGGCTTGAGCTCGATTCAGTCGAGCTCGCGCTATGGCCGTTCTAGCATCAATGTTGAATTTGACGCTGACCGCGATCTGGACTCCGCTGCCAACGACGTGCGTGAAGCGGTATCGCGCGCCACGCGTAAGCTGCCGGACGATGCCGATCCACCGGTGGTGTCCAAGTCCGGTAACAATGACGATGTGATCATGTGGATCACGCTAGCGGGCTCGACGCTAGACCCCGTCGCGTTGTCGCGCTATGCCACCGAGGTGCTGGAAAAGCGTCTGCTGCTGATTGATGGCGTGAGCTCAGTGAACATGTCCGGCTACCGCTCGCTGGTGATGAATATTCGTCTTGATCCGGCGGCGATGGCGGCGCGCGGAGTGACCGTGGCGGATATCAACAGCGCCCTGCGTAAAGAGAACGTCGAACAACCTGCCGGTGAGCTGCGTACCGCCGATTTGCAAATGTCGGCGCGGATCACCCGCAGCTTTAACTCCGCTGAAGATTTCTCGCGCATCGTGGTGCGTAGCACTGACGGCGAGCCAGTCTATCTGGGCGATGTGGCGACCCTCGAAGAGGGCGCGCGCGATAACGATTCTTTGTACCGCGCCAATGGTGAAAACGTGGTGGGGCTGGGCATCGTGCGCCAGTCGCAGTCCAACACCGTGGATGTGACTCATCGTGTGAAGGCTGAGCTGGATAACCTGCGTCAGAACCTGCCACAAGGGGTGTCGATCAGCATCGGTTATGAAAGTGCTCAGTTCATCGAAAGCGCCATTGATGAGGTGTACAACACCTTGGCGATCACCGCCGGCCTGGTGGTACTGACGATTTATCTGTTCTTGGGCAGTCCGCGCGCCACCTTGATCCCGACGATTACGGTGCCGGTGTCGTTAGTGGCGGCTTTTATCTCCGCCTTGGTGTTCGGTTTTTCCATCAACCTGATCACCTTGATGGCGCTGGTGTTGGCCATCGGGCTGGTGGTGGATGATGCGATTGTGGTGCTGGAAAACGTGCACCGCCATCTGGAAATGGGGCGCTCGCCGCTGGCGGCGGCCTGGCATGGTACCCGTGAGGTCGGCTTTGCCGTGGTCGCCACCACCGCGGTGCTGGTGGCGGTGTTTGTGCCGGTGCTGTTTTTAACCGGCACTGTGGGACGTATTTTCGCGGAATTTGCCATGCTGCTCAGTGCCGCAGTGGTGTTTTCCAGTGTGATAGCACTGACCTTAACGCCGATGATGTGCGCGCGCTTGTTGCGCTCTGAAATGCCGCAAAACCGCCTGACACGCGCCTTTGGCAATCTGGTGACCACGGCTGCGGCGCTGTATCGTCGTTCGCTGCAAGTGACTCAGCGTCGGCCTCTGTGGGCTCCATTGGTGCTGGTGGCGCTGCTCGGTGCGAGCTATCTGCTGTATCAGCAGATCCCGCAGGCGCTGACGCCAAAAGAAGACCGCGGTAGCATCTTTATCATGACCCGCGCTGCCGAAGGGGCTGGCCCAGAGCTGATGCAGCGTAACATGCTGGAGCTGGAGCGTCGTTTGCAGCCGCTGTTAAAGCAAGGTGTGGCGGAGAATATCACGGTGCGAACCCCTGGGTTTGGTGGCGCGGTGAACTCCGGTATGGCGATGATCACCTTAAAACCGTGGGAAGAGCGTAGTCAGAAAGCCTCCGATTTAGTCGGCTTTATTGCCAAAGCGACGGCCGATTTACCGGGGATGCGGATTGTACCGATTTTGCCATCCAGCTTGCGTGGCAGTTCTGATAACCCGGTGCAGTTTGTGTTGGGTGGCCCAGATTACGAGCAGCTCAAACAGTGGATGGACACTCTGCTCAAAGCTGCCCGTGAAAACCCAGGGCTGACTGATATCGATATCGATTACCGCGAAACCACGCCGGAGTTGATGCTGGATGTGGATCGTGCGCTGGCCAACCAGCTGGGGATCCCGGTGGCGGATATTGCCAGCACCTTGCAAACCGTACTCGGCGGCAGTGATGTCACCACCTTCGCCAAAGACGGCGAAGAGTACGATGTTTATCTGCGCGGCCTGAAGCAAAACTTCCGTGGTGCGGAAGACTTGGCGCAGATTTATCTACGTGCCAAAAACGGGCAGCTGGTGTCGGTATCGACGTTGATTAATGGTCAGGAGAAGGCTTCGGCCTCCACCTACTATCACTACAACCGTAATAAGTCGATCACCTTGTCCGCTAACTTGGCACCGGGGTATGACTTAGGGCAAGCACTGGATTTCCTCGATACGCAGGCGCGCACCTTGTTACCGGCACAAGCGATTGTTGACTACAAGGGCGAGTCGCTGGAGTACCGCACCAATCAGGGCAATATCCTGTTTGCTTTCGGGATGGCGATGGTGGTGGTTTATCTGCTGCTGGCGGCGCAATTTGAAAGTTTTGTCCACCCGTTGGTGGTGATGCTGACCGTACCGCTAGGGGTAGCCGGTGGCCTGTTTGGCCTGTGGGTTACTGGGATGTCGCTCAATATCTACAGCCAGCTTGGCATGATCATGCTGGTGGGACTGGTGACCAAAAACGGGATCTTGCTGGTGGAGTTTACCAATCAGCTACGTGATGCTGGCCAAAGCTTTGCCGAGGCGATTTTGAATGCGGCGGAAACCCGTTTCCGCCCGATCATGATGACGGCGCTGACCGCGATTATTGGCGGGATCCCGCTCATCTTCGCCTTTGGCGCAGGCGCCGAAGGGCGACAGGCGATCGGTATTGTGGTGGTGTTCGGGATGGCGATCGCGTTGGTGCTGACGCTGTATATCGTACCGGCTATGTACGCGTTACTGGCGCGGCGCACCGGCTCACCGGATGATGCTTCGCGCCGTTTGGAGCAGGCGTTGGCCGATGATGAGCTGGCCGAATTGGCCGGTGAAAAAGGGCGACAGCCTTAACCGCGCTCAAAACTCGCCACTGACGCGATGCTGAGTTGGAGAGATAAAAAGCCTGCTTTTCCGAGCAGGCTTTTTTATTGGCCAGCGTGCGGCTGCACACGTTGCAAGAATGTGTAAGGCAGCTCCAAAACAGAGCAATTACGGGCGCTTAACCTCTGGTCGCTTCTTAAAATAGGGTTTTTCAGGGGGGAGTGTGGTCATGCAGGGAAAGAGTGGTTGGGGATGGGGCCTGTTGGCGCTGTCGTTATGTACCCAGGCGGCGGAAGTGCCGTTGGGGATGCCGTTGGCCAGTGAGCAGGTGTTGGTGCGGGCAAACGGCCAAGATCCGCAGCAGTTAGATCCCAATACGGTAGATGCGGATTTTGCCACTCAGGCGGTACTGTCGGATCTGTTTGAAGGACTGGTGCAAGAAGACGATAACGGCACCATTATCCCGGCACAGGCTGAGCGTTGGGAAGCTTCTGCGGATGGTAAATCGATCACCTTCTGGCTGCGTGATGCCGCGCGTTGGTCGGATGGGCAACCGGTTTTGGCGCAGGATTTTGTCTTGGGCTGGCAACGGGCGGTGAACCCGAAGCTGCGCATCAGTAACCGCAATTATCTGGCCGAGGCCGGAGTCGCCAATGCCGAGCTGATTGGTAAAGGCAAACTGAATCCAGAAAAACTGGGGGTCTCGGCACTGGAGCCGAAGGTGCTGCAAGTGACCTTTGATAAGCCGATGCCGTTTTTTATGTCGATGCTCTCACTGCCATCGTTTATGCCTGCGCCATCGCATCTGGTGCAGCAAGGCATTGCCTATCCGGCTGGGCCGCTGGTCAGTAACGGCGCTTTCATGCTGGAAGAGTGGACGGTCGGTAAGCAGTTACAGCTGATGAAAAATGCCCACTACTGGGACAACGCCCATACGGTGCTGGCCAAAGTGGTGTACTTGCCGCAGCGTTTTGCCCAGAGCGATATTCCGCGTATCGAGCAGGGTAACCTGCACATGACGGACAATGTGCCGGGCAGTCAGTATCGCCGTATTCAGAACAGTGTGCCGGAGTCGCTGCGAGCGTTTAACTTGCTCGGGCTGTACCAGTTCAGTTTGAACAACCGCCGTCCGCCGCTGGTGGATAACAATATTCGCCAAGCGCTGTCGATGGCGGTTAACCGTGAGCTGATCACCGATACCTTAAGCGGACAGTTGGTGAAACCGGCCTATACCGTGATCCCTGATAATGTACCGCAATACCTGCCGGTGACGGCGGAGTTTGCCAGTGAGCCGCTGCGTATGCGCCAAGATCAGGCGCGCAAGTTGCTGGAAGCGGCCGGTTTTAGCGCTGAAAAACCACTGCAAATTGCCCTGTCATATCGTGATGACGATGAGCAGGAGCGTTTAGCCAACACGGTGGCCTCAATGTGGAAGGTGATTGGGGTGAAGGTCGAGATGAATCGTTTGACCGATCCGGCGTTTCGCGCCAGCCGCTATACCAATCACTATGATGTGGTCGGCACCTATATTTATGGCGACTACAACGAGCCCTCTGCGCTGTTGAATGATTTTCGCTGCTATAACCCGTCGAACCTTAGCGGATATTGCAACAAAGAGTTTGATTTGATCTTGGATCAGGCGCAATCGGCAGATGCCGATCAGCGTGGTGTGCTGTATCGCCGCGCCGAAGAGCTGTTACTCAAGTCAACACCGTTGGTGCCGGTATTCCATGACACTAAAACACGGTTAGTCAGTGCCACCTTGCAAGGGCTACCGCAAATCAGTCCGCGAGGCATAGTGTTAAGTAAAAATTTGTATTTGACCGAAGGTTAAATAATTGTATTAATTTGGAGGTAAAGTTATATTCTTTACCTCCAACGATTAATTTAATAACAAAACTATTTCCATGTATGTGTTAGCTTTGCGATATATAAATATCCGCGCCATGAAGTGTCAGCTATCTTATTGATTATAAATGGCTTCGTGAATCACTATACGCAATTCGTGACTGCAATCACATGTAATACAAAATCAATTAGGCTTGATTTTGAAAGATGATCTGTGTCATGTTAATTGCAACTGCGAGGCGTAATATATTCCTCATGCAATACACCATTATTTATAGATATTATTTCCAGAAGAAGATAGCCAAATATGGCAAGGGAGATTGGAAATGAAAGGCTTGTCAATAATGAAACATATTCGGCGGACCAGACATCTGATGATGCCTATCTACCGTAGCTATTTTTCTTTTGCTTTCTTCTACTATAGATAATCCTGCCTTCATCCGGTGGCTGCTGCCTGTTTGTGGTGTGTCATCGTCTATTACCCGGCATGGAAAGGTCAACGTGACATTTTCGCCCGGAGTAAAGTTACTCTCAGTGTATGCCGGTCAGACTGCCAGTCTGTCCTAAGACTAACCTCCTGAACGCGTTGCTTCGGGCTGGGTGTCGCATCACAACTGAAGTGGCTTGTCGTTGATAACACAATTTATACAGCACAAATAGGTTCATCCGCACGGTGATCTGCTGCCTGTGTACATAATACGTAAAATTAAATTTTAGTTGATATTAAAAGTAGTTCCATAAAGGGGTGTTTATGGAGTTGGCCTTTTAAAAAGACATACGTTTAATTGCGTTTGTAGTACAGTGCGTAAAAATTTCATGCTGAAACCAGTCCGGTAATAAATAAATTTATTGCTGCGGGATTTCTTACGCCAAAAATAAGACTACATCGCAACGTAATACCGCGTGGCTCGGTAAACAATAATCGGAATATATCCGTAACGATTATTTGGTAGATGTTATTTACCGAACATGCTGCGTCATACCCTAAATTTAACAATGTCATTTTTAATAAATAGAGATAATGTTGCCATGAAAACTTTAAAAATAGCTGCCAGTGACAGTGTGTTATCCTGTTTCGACACGGAACGTGAAATTACGAATGTTCATACCACCGATTTCTCTGATATCGCGGCCATCGTAGTTTCTGTTCAAGACATCCATGACGGTATTCTGGCTAAAATCCACGCGACCGGCCTGTCTATCCCGACTTTTGCAGCGGTGTGCTGTGAAGAAGAGCTGTCTGCTGAGGTGCTGCCACAGCTGACCGGGGTGTTCGAGCTGTGTGGTGAGAATACTGACTTCTACGGTAAGCAACTGGAGTCTGCGGCGCAGCGTTATGAAGAGAACCTGCTGCCACCATTCTTCAATACCTTGAAGCAATATGTGGAAATGGGTAACTCAACCTTCGCTTGCCCGGGTCACCAAGGTGGTCAATTCTTCCGTAAGCATCCTGCCGGTCGTCAATTCTTCGAGTTCTTCGGTGAAACGCTGTTCCGTGCGGATATGTGTAACGCCGACGTGAAACTGGGTGACCTGCTGATCCACGAAGGTGCACCATGCGACGCGCAAAAACACGCCGCCAAAGTGTATAACGCGGATAAAACCTACTTCGTTCTGAACGGGACTTCTGCATCCAATAAGGTAGCCACTAACGCGCTGCTGGCTCGTGGTGACTTGGTGCTGTTTGACCGTAACAACCACAAATCCAACCACCACGGTGCGCTGTTGCAAGCCGGTGCGACCCCTGTATATCTGGAAACAGCCCGTAACCCATTTGGTTTCATCGGTGGTATCGACGCACACTGCTTTAGCGAAAAATACCTGCGTGATGAAATCCGCAAAGTAGCGCCAGAAAAAGCCGAGGCCAAACGTCCGTTCCGTTTAGCCATCATTCAGCTGGGTACTTACGACGGTACTATCTATAACGCTCGTCAAGTGGTTGATAAGATTGGTCACCTGTGTGACTACATCCTGTTTGACTCTGCATGGGTAGGTTACGAGCAGTTCATCCCAATGATGAAAGACTGTTCACCGCTGCTGCTGGATCTGAACGAAAACGACCCGGGCATCATCGTGACCCAGTCTGTGCACAAGCAACAAGCTGGCTTCTCTCAGACCTCACAAATTCACAAAAAAGACAGCCACATCAAGGGCCAAGACCGTTATTGCAACCACAAACGCTTTAACAATGCCTTCATGATGCACGCTTCTACCAGCCCGTTCTATCCTCTGTTTGCGGCGCTGGATGTGAACGCTAAGATGCACGAAGGCGAAAGCGGTCGTCGTCTGTGGATGGAATGCGTTAAAAATGGTATCGAAGCGCGTAAATTGCTGCTGGAAACCTGCAGCATGATCAAACCGTTCGTACCGGTTACCGTGGATGGCCGTAAATGGCAGGATCACGATACCGAGGTGATGGCTAATGATCTGCGCTTCTTCAATTTTGTGCCGAGTGAGAAGTGGCATGGCTTTGAAGGCTATCAAGAACATCAATACTTTGTGGACCCTTGTAAGTTTATGCTTACAACGCCGGGTATTGATGCTGCAACGGGGGAATATACTGAATTTGGTATCCCAGCTACCATTTTGGCGAACTTCCTGCGTGAAAACGGCATCATTCCAGAGAAGTGTGACTTGAACTCCATTCTCTTCTTGCTGACTCCAGCAGAAGATATGGCTAAGTTGCAACACCTTATCGCACAAATTGCACGTTTTGAACGCTACGTAGCAGAAGATGCTCCATTAAGTGAAGTGTTGCCGAATGTGTATCGGAGTAACGAGGCTCGTTATCGCGGTTATACTATTCGTCAACTGTGTCAGGAGATGCATAACCTGTACGTCAGCTATGATGTGAAACAGCTGCAAAAAGAGATGTTCCGTCAAGCTCACTTCCCGAAAGCGGTAATGAACCCGCAGGATGCCAACATTGAGTTTATCCGCGGTAACGTGGAGCTGGTTCCGCTTTGCAAGGCCGAAGGCCGTATCGCGGCGGAAGGTGCACTGCCATATCCACCTGGAGTTCTGTGTGTTGTTCCAGGCGAAGTGTGGGGTGGTGCGGTACAGCGTTACTTCCTGGCGCTCGAAGAGGGCATCAACCTGCTGCCAGGCTTCTCGCCTGAACTGCAAGGTGTCTACATCCAAGAAGAGGACGACGGTACTAAACGTGCGTACGGCTATGTAATGAAACAGTAAGCCGTCGTCAGGGGAGATGTACTAAGTAAGGTGCACGGATTACCGGCACAGACCGGTAATCCCTTCAGAATCTTCACTCTTCAAATCCTACCTCGGCAATGGCGTGTGCTGTTGCCTTGGTGGGGTATTACCTGAGAGTCAGTATTATGAGCAAACAAAATAATAAGATGGGGGTGGTGCAATTAACCATCCTGACCGCTGTGAACATGATGGGTTCGGGCATTATTATGCTGCCGGCCAAATTGGCACAGGTTGGTACCATTTCGATTCTGTCATGGCTGGTAACCGCTTGTGGTTCGATGGCGTTGGCGTTCGCCTTTGCCAAGTGCGGGATGCTGAGCCGTAAAAGTGGCGGTATGGGCGGCTATGCCGAGTATGCCTTCGGTAAGTCTGGTAACTTCATGGCGAACTACACCTATGCGGTGTCGTTGCTGATTGCTAACGTGGCGATTGCTATCACCGCGGTGGGCTACGGTACTGAGTTGTTTGGCGTGACCTTAAGCCCGGTCGGGATCTGTATTGCGACTATCGCGGTGCTGTGGATCTCTACAGTGGCTAACTTTGGCGGCGCGAAAATCACCGGTCGAATCAGTGGTGTTACCGTGTGGGGCGTGATCATCCCAGTCGTGGGTGTGTCAGTAATCGGTTGGTTCTGGTTTAACGGCAGTACCTATACTGCGGCGTGGAACCCACACGATAAGCCATTCTTCGAAGCGGTGGGTGCGTCTATCTCCATGACCTTGTGGGCGTTCTTGGGTCTAGAATCTGCCTGTGCTAACTCCGATGCGGTAGAAAACCCAGAGAAAAACGTGCCGATCGCGGTGATGGGCGGTACCTTGGCGGCTGCAGTTATCTATATCATTTCTACTAACGTGATTGCCGGTATGCTGCCAAACGCTGATTTAGCGGCTTCTTCAGCGCCGTTCGGTCTGGCTTTCTCGTACATGTTTAACCCAATGGTCGGTAAGATTGTAACTGC
Organism: Plesiomonas sp. ZOR0011; assembly: GCF_000800945.1. Taxonomy (NCBI): domain Bacteria; kingdom Pseudomonadati; phylum Pseudomonadota; class Gammaproteobacteria; order Enterobacterales; family Enterobacteriaceae; genus Plesiomonas; species Plesiomonas sp. ZOR0011. The sequence goes on along the minus strand of NZ_JRKB01000038.1, from coordinate 1,484 downwards.
ACTGGCGGTGCTGGCTTGTGTTGGTTCTCTGTTGGGCTGGCAGTTCACCATCGCGCAAGTGTTCAAGAGTTCTGCAGACCAAGGCTACTTCCCGAAACTGTTCTCCAAAGTCACCAAGGCCGATGCGCCAGTTAAGGGCATGATCTTGCTGACCGTGATCCAAACCGGTTTGGCGCTGATGACCATCAGTCCATCGCTGATCAAGCAGTTTGAGATCTTGGTAAACTTGGCGGTAGTGACCAACCTGATCCCGTATATCCTGTCGATGGCGGCGGTATTTATCATGCAGCGTTTGGCGAAAATCCCCGCTTCTAAGGCGCGCTTTGCCAACGTTATTGCCTTCATCGGTGCGATCTACAGCTTCTATGCGCTGTATGGATCCGGTGAGCTGGCGATGATGTGGGGGGCGATTGCCACTTTCTTCGGTTGGACTCTGTATGGCTTTATCGCTGATCGTTTCGAGATTCAGCCGGCTATCGAGATGGCAACGAGCAACACCGATAGCGATGCATCAGCGCAAAATAGCGGTGCGGTGACTTCCGCGTAACCGCGCGACAGCAAGATTCAATACACGATTTCGCCCTGCCTATTTTCTCCAGGTGCGGCGGGTTTGGACAGGAGCACGCTTCGCGGCGGCTCCTGTTTTTTTATGCCTGCTGTTTTATGCAGGTCTTTTTTATTGTGTGCGCCAATGGTCGTCTTTTGCCACAATGCTCAGCAGCTCCCTCATATACTTAAGCTGGATAAGAGAAACGCTGTGTCATCCTTTGAATATTCCCTGTCGCCTTGCCCTGATGATTCTGACCCGCTAACTGCGGGGAGCGCGCCGGTTGAGGCTCCGCCTGCGGAGTCTTGCTGGTGGCTGTATATGGTGCGGATGGCCGATGGGCGGTTATATACCGGCATCAGTACCGATGTGGGGCGCCGCTTTAGCCAGCATGTGAATGGCAAAGGGGCGCGCGCTTTGCGTGGCAAAGGCCCGTTGACGCTAGTGTGGCAGCAGCAAGTGGGTGCGCGCAGTGTGGCGCTAAAACTGGAGTATCGCCTTAAGCGCTGGCGTAAAGCTCGCAAAGAGGCGTTGATTAACTCGCCAACGCTATTTGCCGAGTTACAGGCGCAGCTTGAATCGGAGTATACCCTTTCTACTTGAAGCTGCAGCGGTGTTGAGGGGCGGAGTCGTGTGTAAGGGATGTAACGAAAAAAGCAGAACAGAAGCGGCGAAGGATTACGAGGGATAACAAGATGAGAAAGGAAAATGGGTAAGCTCATAACGCCAATAACAAAAAAGCCTCCGAAAATTCGGAGGCTTTCTTATATGGTGCTGGCTATCGGAATCGAACTGATGACCTACTGATTACAAGTCAGTTGCTCTACCTACTGAGCTAAGCCAGCGTAAATCTTAAATTCTGTGGTGCCCGGACGCGGAATCGAACCACGGACACGGGGATTTTCAATCCCCTGCTCTACCGACTGAGCTATCCGGG